>CAMCFM010000056.1 GCA_945874095.1 Candidatus Kuenenia stuttgartensis | reverse complement strand
CCGACGGGTGTGGATGAGAAGAAATTCAACACGCGCCGGAATGTTTTGGATACGGTCAACGATCACTTTGCCAAGAAGGAAAAGGCCGACAATCTGAAGGCCATGGACACCTTCTACGATCGCGCCTACAGCCTGATTTCTTCCAAAGCCGCCCGCGACGCATTCGACATCAATGCCGAACCCGCCAAGCTGCGTGATGAATATGGTCGTAACCAGGCTGGCCAACGGATGTTGATGGCCCGCAGGCTGGTTCAGGCAGGTGTCCGTTTCGTGACACTTTCCTATGGTGGTTGGGACATGCACACCGGCATCGCGGGTGGGATGCGTGGTTCGATGCCAGCATTTGACCAGGCTTATGCTGCCTTGATCACCGATCTTGAGCGATCAGGCCTGCTCAAGAAGACTCTTGTGATGGTTTCGTCCGAGTTCGGACGGACTCCGAAGATCAATAAAGACGGTGGTCGTGACCACTGGCCGAAGGTCTTCTCCGTCGTGCTTGCTGGCGGTGGAGTGAAGGCAGGTTCGATTTTTGGAGCCTCCGACGCCACGGCCACAGAGCCAGAGCGCGACGCCATCGGGCCAGAAGATTTGGCCACAACGGTTTACCACGCCTTGGGTATTGTCGCGGACAAAGAACTCATGGCACCTGGTAATCGTCCGATCGAAATTGTGGACGGTGGGAAAGTTCGTAAAGAACTTCTGGGCTGATTCAGCCCCGCCCGTTAAGAAAAAAAATTGAGAGGCCAGAGAGATTCTTTTTCTGGCCTTTCCGTGAACCCCCTGACGTTGCAAATCACGCCTTGAAATCACGTCACCAGATTTCATCTGAATCAGCCTGCGTTGGAAAGCATCCCAAACGAGCCGGGTTTGCCGAACGAGTTCTATTTGAAATCGTTCGAGAATTGCAAAACGGAATATCCTGCCAGATTTTGATTGCAAAAGGGCACGGGAAAAAATTGGTCAGATGCTTCATATTGCAGACACAGACTGAATTTTCAGATAGAATGATGTCGTTGTGACGCCAGTTGAATCATTAAATCACACCTGGGGATCCAAATATCATGTCTCGATTTCGAATGGGCTTATCACTCAGCTTGCTAAGCCTGTGTGCACTAGTGGCGGAGGCGGCATCTCCAGCCCTTTCAGCCGTTCGGCCCACAGGTGGTCAACGAGGCACACAATTGGTTGTGGACCTGACAGGTGCTCGACTTGGCGATGCTCAGGAGGTGGTGTTTTTCCAGCCTGGGATTGAAACGCTCAAGCTCGAGAAGGTGAACGACAATCACGTTAAAGCGACTTTCAAAATCAAGCCTGACGCGTTCCCCGGGATCTACAACATGCGACTTCGCACCTCCACAGGAGTGAGCGAGCTGCGGAGCTTCAGCGTGGGGCTGTTTCCAGAGGTCACCGAGAAAGAGCCCAATAACGATTTTGCAACTCCTCAGGTAATCACGTTAAACACAGTGATCAATGGAATTGCAGAAAATGAGGATGTCGACTACTTCGTTTTTGAAGCCAAAAAGGGTCAACGTGTTACAGCGGAGGTGGAAGGGATCCGTCTGGGAATCACCCATTTCGATCCTTATGTGGCCATCATGAACATGAAGCGATTCGAGCTTGCCTCGAGCGACGATTCAGCTCTTGTATGGCAGGATGGCTTTGTAAACGTGATCATTCCCGAGGATGGAAAATACGTCGTTCAGGTGCGTGAGTCGGCTTATGCCGGCAATGGCGGGTGCCTATATCGCGTGCATCTGGGGACTTTTCCACGAGCCGCTGCAGTGGTACCGTCCGGCGGTAAGATTGGTGAAAAAGTGACGCTGAAATGGCTCGGCGATCCGCTTGGACCGATCAGCGCCGATGTTCAGTTGCCAGCAGCCTTTAATGCTCAATTTGGAGTATATGCAAAGGACTCCATTGGCCTCTCTCCACACCCGAACATGTTTCGGCTCAGCCGCTGGGGCAATGTCAACGAGGTCGAGCCAAATAACGATCATGCGACTTCCACAGCTTTTACAGCGCCCTTGGCCCTCAACGGAGTGATTGAAAAGCCTGGCGATGTGGATCACTTTATTTTCAAGGCGAAAAAAGGCGAGACGTTTGATATCTCAGCCTTTGCCCGACGGATTCGTTCCGCGCTTGATCCGATCATGTACATTGGGAAAAAAGGTGGAGGGGCCTTGGTCGGCAACGACGATGCCGCCGGCCCTGACGCAGCCTTTCGATTCACTGCCCCTGATGATGGTGAATATGTGGTCTGGCTGGTGGACCATCTCGGTAAGGGCGGCCCTGATTATTTCTACCGGATTGAATTGACGCCTGTGGAAGCCCGCCTGCAACTGACGCTTCAGAGCGAGGAACTGCCGCGTGGAACAGGCAATGTGGCAGTTTCCGTGCCTAAAGGTGGACGTCAGGCGATGCTGGTTTATGCCACTCGGGAAAACTGGGGTGGCGACCTGAAACTGGCTCCTTTGAATCTGCCTCCTGGAGTGACAGTGGAAGCGGACATCATGCCAGCGAGTCAGGGCGTGGTTCCTGTCCTGTTCAAGGCCGATGCAAAAGCCGCTAACGCTGGCACGTTGGCGAAATTTACGGGCACACCTGTGGATGAAAAATTGAAGCTGGCCGACCAGCAGTTCTCGCACATGACCGTGATGGTCCATGGCCAGAATCTGGTGAATTTCTGGTCACAAACCGTGGACACCATGGCGGTGGCTGTGACGGATGAAGCTCCATTTGAAATCGAAGTGGTCGAGCCTAAAGTGCCTTTGGTGCACACGGGTTCGATGAATTTGAAAGTGGTGGCAAAACGCAAGGCCGGCTTTACGGCCCCGATCAATGTTTCGTTTCCGTGGTTGCCACCTGGAATCGGCGCATCGGGTGGGATTGTGATTCCTGAGAAGCAGAATGAAGCCTTGATTCCGATGAATGCCAATGGTGGTGCGGAATTACGGACGTGGAAGATGGTTGTCAACGGCACAGCCAATACGGCGACAGGCCCGATGATGGTCAGCAGCCAGCTATTCAACTTGAAGATCACTCTTCCTTATGTAACTCTTGCATTTCAGGCAGCTTCAGTCGATCAGGGCAAGGCGGTTCCGTTCGTGGTCAAGGCGGCCAAGGGGATCGACTGGGATGGCGAAGCGACTGTTCAACTGATCGGGTTGCCGAACAAGGTGACGACCGATGTTCTGAAGCTCAAAAAAGAGACTCCTGAGCTGATCTTCAATATCAAGACCGATGCGGTTTCGCCGGCTGGGAATCACCAGAATCTGTTCTGTCAGGTGATCATCACCCAGAACGGTGAGCCGATTGTGCATAACCTTGGTTCAGGATCGTTGCGAATCGACGTTCCGATCGTGCCCAAGACACCCGCCCCAGTAGCGGCGGCTGCTCCGATGCCTAAGCCCGTGGTGGCAGCAGCACCTGCAGCGGCACCGCCCAAGCCATTGACACGTCTCGAAAAACTGCGACTTGAAGCCAAGGAACGCAGCCAGGCAGCAGCCAAGACAGGAGCATCGAAATCATCATGATTCGTATGCCCCAATTGATTCACAGTGTCTCACGATCCGATTCCTTCAGGAGCCCAGGGACAATGTCCATTCGTTCAGCGATTCGTGGAATGGCGTTCGTAGCTTTGGCGTTTACCAGCCTGGCTCAGGCCGCCGAACCTGTTGTCAAGGAACTGGTTGTATTTCCGACAGAGGTTGGAATCACCAGCGCCCAGGACCGTCAGTCTTTGGTCGTTCAGGCGATCTTCGACAACGGGCTGACAGAGGATGTCACCTTGAAGGCGAAAATGTCTTTGGATAACGCGACTTGCGTGAATCTGGACAAAGCAGTTCTAAAGCCACTGGCAGACGGCGCTTCGAAGCTGACGATTGAATTTGCCGGTAAGTCGAAGGTGGTGCCGATTAAGGTCTCTTCATCGAAAGCCATACGGCCAATTAGTTTCCGTATGGACATCATGCCGATTTTCATGAAGGCGAATTGCAACACTGGGAGCTGTCACGGCGCGGCACGCGGCAAAGATGGGTTCCGGCTCAGCCTGTTCGGGTTCGATCCTGAAGGGGATCACTTTCGACTGACTCGCGAGATGCCGGGTCGACGATTGAATCAGGCTGTACCAGCCGAATCCACATTCATCGAAAAAGCGATCGGCTCCGTTCAGCACACGGGTGGGAAGCGGATCGAGCCTGGCAGCGAGATGTATCAGACATTGATTCGCTGGATTGAGGCTGGTTCGCCAAACGATGATGTAGCAAAGTTGCCGAAACTTGTCGGCGTGGAACTGGCCCCCAAGCAGGCTGTTCTGGACGGTAAGGGCACGAGCCAACGGATGACGGTTCTGGCCAAGTATTCCGACGGTTCGGATCGGGATGTGACCAGTCTGGCTGTGTTCATGTCCAATAACGACTCCACGGCGGCTGTCAGTCAAGAGGGAGTGGTGACTGCCGGAGACCGTGGCGAAGCCTTTGTCATGGCACGGTTTGAGACTTTTACGGTCGTCTCGCAGTTTCTGGTTCTGCCGAAGGGTTTGAAGTTCGATTACCCGAAGGAGCCGGATGCGAACTATATTGATACTTTGGTGGCGAGCAAGCTCAAGAAGCTGAGAATGTCTCCATCCGAGGTATGCGACGACGAGACATTCCTGAGACGAGTTTATCTGGACATCATTGGCACCACACCGACTGTGACTGAAGCCTCGGCGTTCCTGGATTCCAAGGCGTCTGACAAGCGAGCCAAAGTGATCGACGAACTTCTTGGCCGCAAAGAGTTTACTGAACTCTGGGTGAACAAGTGGGCTGAGATCCTCCAGATTCGTTCGAGCCTCCAGGTCAGCTACAAAGCGATGTTTTTGTACTACAACTGGCTGATGGAAAAGATCTCCAAGAATACTCCGATGGACAAGATGGTTCAGGAGCTTTTGGGAGCCAACGGAGGGACGTTCAAGAACCCTGCCACCAACTTCTATCAGCAGACGACAGATCAACTGGTCTTGACCGAGAGCGTGGCGCAAGTCTTTATGGGCATGCGGATTCAGTGTGCCCAGTGCCACAATCATCCATTCGATCGATGGACCCAGGACGACTACTACGGCTTCTCCGCCTTCTTCAGCCAGATTGGCCGTAAGGGGACGGACGATTACCGCGAAACGGTGGTCTTCAATTCCGGTGGTGGCGACACAAAGCACCCGGTGGGTGGGCGTGTGATGCCTCCGAAGTTTTTGGGCGACGAGGCCCCTGACACAGCTGGAAAAGATCGCCGCGTGATTCTGGCCCAGTGGCTGGCCAGCCCTCGTAATCCTTTCTTTGCAAAGAGCTTCGTAAACCGTGTCTGGGCGCACTTCTACGGTCTTGGGATCGTGGAGCCTGTGGACGACTTCCGGGTTTCCAATCCAGCCTCGAATCCGGAGCTGCTCGACGAGCTTGCAAAGCGTTTTACCGAAAGCAATTACGATCTTCGCAAGATCGTTCGCGATATTTGCAATTCGCGCACCTATCAACGATCGACGCTGCGTAACGACTCAAATTCCACAGACGAAAAGAACTTCGCCCATGCGAATTTGAGGCGGATTCAGGCTGAGTCGTTGCTGGACACGATTTCAGTGGTCACGGACACGAAGGACAAGTTCAACGGGTTGCCGACCGGCAGCCGGGCTGTCCAGATTGCCGATGGTGGCTATAGCACCTACTTCCTGACGACCTTTGGCCGGGCTACTCGTGAGACGCCTTGCTCGTGCGAAGTGAAGATGGAGCCGACTCTGTCCCAGGCTTTGCACCTTCTTAACGGCGACACCGTGAACCAGAAGATCAAGACGGGTGGAGTGATTGAGAAGCTGATGAAGGATAAGCCGAAGCTGGAGGATCGGATCTCCGACCTCTACGTTCGCTGTTTTGCGCGTCGGCCCACTCCCGAGGAAGTGGCCAAGGTGACGAAGGCTCTGGCGATTGAGCCAGACCCGAAAAAAGCGATGGAAGACCTGTTCTGGGCACTTCTTAACAGTCGTGAGTTCCTATTCAACCATTGATGTGGCACCGTGATGATACCCGACGGTTTTGTCGCAAATCTTGACAAACCCAAAGTTTGGCGCATTGTTCAACACTGTGTGTTAAACGGAGACGGTCGGGTTGACTCTACTGATTGACAGTTCGAGTGAGGAAGGATAGTTCCATGATCCGCCAATTGTTATGGATGTTTGCAGGATGTCTGGTCGTGGTGGCAACGCCGGCAATCGGGCAAGACAAAGCCAAGACCAAGGTCACATTCCAGGACCAGGCTCAGGCTGTGTTCCGAAGTCGGTGTAACTCGTGTCATAACGCAGACAAACAAAAGGGCGGATTGAATCTGGAGAGCTATGCCACGGCCATCGCCGGTGGATCGTCGGGGAAGGTGATTGAGCCAGGCGATGCGGAAGGTTCCTCGTTGCTTGGTCTGATCATGCAGACCGACGAACCGAAGATGCCCCCGAACAGCGCCAAGATTCCGGACGCTGAAATCGAGATCATTCGCCAGTGGATTGCAGGCGGTGCTCTGGATAGTGCTGGCAGCACGATGGCTGTTAAAGTCAAGCCGAAGTTTGAGTTCAAACTTGATCCAAACGCACTTGGGAAGCCTTCAGGCGAGCCCGCCATGCCGGTTTTGGGGCTTTCGACCGAGCCTGTTGTGGTCTCGTCTAAAGCCACTGCCATCACGGCACTTGCGACCAGCCCCTGGGCACCGATTCTGGCTGTGGGATCGCACAAGCAGGTTTTGATCTATCATGCGGAAGAAGGTCGGTTGATGGCCGTTTTGCCATTCCCCGAGGGCTTCGTCTACTCACTTAAATTCAGCCGCAATGGCGACTTGCTGCTTGCCGGGGGCGGCCGTGGTGGCCAGTCTGGCCTGGCAGTGGCCTGGAATGTGAAGACAGGCAAACGCGTTTTTGAAGTGGGTAAAGAATACGATGCAGTGCTGGCAGCTGATATAAGCCCTGACCATGGGATGGTGGCGATTGGCGGGCCATCGAAAATGGTTAAAGTCTTTAATACAGCCGATGGCCAGCTCCTGTTTGAGATGAAAAAGCATACAGAATGGGTCACCTCGATCGAGTTCAGCCCTGATGGTGTTCTGCTCGCAACCGGCGACCGTAACGGTGGTTTGATCGTTTGGGAAGGCCAGACAGGTCGTGAATTTTACGACCTTCGCGGCCATTCCGCGATGATCACCGACGTGGCCTGGAGGCTTGATTCCAATGTTCTGGGATCGGCCAGCGAAGACGGTTCGATTCGACTTTGGGAGATGGAAAACGGCACCCAGATCAAGACCTGGGGCGCTCACGGTGGAGGTGTGGCCAGCGTCGCATTTGCCAAAGATGGCCGGATCATCACCACAGGACGGGACCGTGTGACCCGCTTATGGGATGCCAATGGCGGCAAACAGCGCGACTTTGAAGCCTTCACGGACCTTGCACTTGATGCCCGGGCCACATTTGACGGAACCAAGGTGATCGGCGCTGATTACAACGGCGAGCTTCGCGAATGGAGCGTGGTGGACGGTGCCCGGATCATGACTCTGGCGTCAAATCCTTTGCCGGTCGTCCAGCGCATCGTTGGTGTGAAGACTCAGCTTGTTCAGGTGAATTCGCAAGTCGATCAGGTCACAAAAGAAATCGCGGCGATTGAAAAGCCTGCCGTGGCTCAAGTGGCTGCACTACAGGCAGTTCAAGCGAAAATGGCGCCTCTGCAAACTGCCTTGGCACAAACAACGTCCACGATGAAATCGGCTGAAACCGTGCTGGCCGCTGCGACTGCTGCGGAAGTGAAAGCTCAGGCGGATCTCTCTTCAGTGGCTTCTCAGGTGACTACGGCTCAGGCCGCCAAGAAAGCGGCTGAAGAGGCATTGGCCAAGGCCATGGCTGTGAACACGGCTTCCATTCAATCTGTTGAAGCATCGCGTGCGGCGATCACTGTAACGGCATTGGAAAAGACCAAAATTGATCAAGCCCTGGCGGAAGTCACAGCGGCTTTGGCGAAGGCTCCGAACCGGGCTGAAGTGGATAAGCTGACGGCCAAGCTGAATGATCTTGTGATTCAAAGTGTTTCGAAAACAACGGCTCTCGCAGCAGTTGCGATCACTCAGGCTCAAAAACTCAGTGAATCAGAGGCCGCTGTGGTGGCACTGGCAGCGGCACAGAAGGCCGCGACAGAATCGCCAGTCAAGATCATGACAGCTCAGTCG
The DNA here is from genome assembly GCA_945874095.1 of Candidatus Kuenenia stuttgartensis. Lineage (GTDB taxonomy): Bacteria > Planctomycetota > Planctomycetia > Isosphaerales > Isosphaeraceae > QWQI01. Next base: position 5,428 of record CAMCFM010000056.1, on the reverse strand, counting down.
GCCATGCCTCCAGCTCAGTCGAATCTTCAAAAAGCTACGGCTGCTAAAGTGGAGGCTGTCAAGGTGTTAGAGGCTTCCAAGGTCGCTGTGGCTGGTGCGACGAATGCGGTCAATGGTGTAAAGCCTGAGCTTGACAAGGCCATTGCTGCCAAAACAGCGGCTGATGTTGCGATTGCAGCGAAAAAAGCCGATTTGGCCAAGGTTGCAGGTCGCAAGAAGGCCCTGGATTTTGAAGCCAAAGCTTTGGAAGATGAGCTAAAGGCCAAGCCGGTTGCGAAGACAAACGTGGCTACGACGGCCGCGAAGTAAGTCTGATTCTCGAAGTCTGACGGGATATCTCAAAGCAATCAGGGAGCGGCCTGCAAAGGCTGCTCCCTTTTGCTTTTGAATCATGTTATATAGGCCATGTCCCCTGACATGGCGGGTTTTGGGTTTGATTTTTGGTGTGATATAAAATGTTTCATTATAACATGTTACAAGCGTATTGATTGAAAGTGCGAAAGCCCGCCCGGTCAGGGGAACGTGCCAATAGAAAGACGCTTATGGGCGTCAATAGTTTCCGCAGAATAAATCCAACCGGGGCTATCGCCAAGCCCGGCTAGGTAAATCGAATCCCATCCAACCGGGGCTATCGCCAAGGCCGGCTAGATAAACCGAGCTGAAGCTTGTCAGGCGAATTGTTTCTTAGCTGTTATGCATGTAACTTCTTACCAGCAATTGGCTTTGGCGGGTTCCGATTACTTTGATGGTTGTGTCTGCCGGGATAAAACCTTCGTCGGTCAGGGCGTCGACCCTTTGATTTTCCACTTCCACCGTTCCGCCTGGCTTTAGGTCGGTCATTGCGAATCCGACTTGTCCGACCAAGGCTTGGAGATCGAACTGATATTCGCTTTTCATCTCCCCAAATTCGGATTTATCTCCATCGCCAGGTGGTTTCAGCATGAAAAATCGAGCCATCGGAGTATGCGGCCAGACCGATGCTGCCATCAGGACCACGACTGGCAGGAGGGCCAATTCAATGGCCAGAAAAATCAGGCCGGTCATGGTGGATACGGCAAATGCGCTCCAGATCGATGCGGCTGAGAGGCCTATGGCCATGAGCGGAATCAAGCCTGCGGAGGGCAGGAAAACTTCGAGAAAAATCAGGAGTAGTGAGCCGATCAGCAGCAGTGTCGGCCAGATATAGAGATTCACGATTTGAACAGGTCCTCATCAAACTGGAAGGGATCGCTGGACCGTTCGATCAACCGTGAATCTGGCGATCGCACGTCGCGCACGATCACTCTAAGGCCTCGTGTAGCCACCACTTCCACAGATTGATTGTGCTCCAGTGCGCCGGTCTGCGCTGTGGCGTCCACAATCAGGTCTCCGAATCTGGCCTTGCCTGTGGGCCTAAGTGGAGTGGTGGTCAGGCCGATCTGGCCGATCAGGTGGCTTAAATTCAGCTCTGTATCGCCTGGAATGGTTTGATCCAGTTCCTGGTGATAGCTGGGCCGATCTGAGGGCAGGAGGACCAACCCCTTGAGAAACGGAACTTTCTGCATGTTCTTACCGACCCAGACAATTCCGGTGACCACAACAGCCAGCGCTGAGAGGAGTTGGATCAATGTCTGGCCCATTTCGCGGTATTCCGAGGCCCCGCTCGGCCAGAGGAACGTGTGGCTTGCCAGAACGATCGACGTGATGGTGAGCAGGACTCCGGCAAGCCCGAAGATCCCGAATCCAGGAAAAACGAACAGCTCCAGAGCGAGACAAATCAAGCCAATCGCAAACAAAAGGATCTCTAACTGGTCGGCCGTTCCGCTCAGGTAATGGCTCCAGAAAAACAGGGTGAAGCAGATGGTGGACCCGATCGCCGGCAGCCCGATCCCCGGCAGCTTGAATTCGAGGACCAGCAGGAACAGGCCCATGGTCAGGATAAAGCCGGTCATCAGGCGATTATTGAGGATGGCGATCAGGTAGTCGACCCACGATGGGCCGATTTTCTCGAGCCGGTCCTGATCAAGCCCGATGCGTGTGATCAGGCTGTCGGCCGACTCCTCGACAGTCGCCAATCCCATACTTACAGCCAAAGTGCTATCGAATGTCCAGTGCTCTCCAGCAGGCTTTAAAATCTCTCGCTGGCGAAATCGCTTTGGTTCGGCGTCCACATCGGCTTTATCGACTGCAACAACGGCCCCTGAATTTAAATCCTGAGCCTTTACGATGGTCAAATCAGGCTCGAACAGGCCTTTGGCCAGGCCTTGGGCGTATCCATGTGCTTTTGCAAAGCGTTGGGCATCGTTGCTTGCCGCTGTGATTGAGGCCTGAGTCGGCACTTTCGGCTTCGACTTACCCTCAGGCAGATTTTGCAGATAGGCGTCGCCGATTTTTGCTCCAGGCTTCACAAAAATCATGTCGCAGGCCAGCATGGGCAGCACGGCAGCACCTTCGGCCTTGCCTGTGATGTAGGCCACTTTGCGAACGTTGGTCAGTTTGTCGAGCTGATTGGCCAGTTCGGCAGCGACTACGAGATCGTCGCCCCGAATGTCCATCTCCAATACGACCACATTGATGTTAGAGCCTGTTAATAGGCCTAGCTTGCGTTTGATGTAGCCGAGCTTGAAATTGTCGAGTTTTCCATTGAGATTGATCCAAAGGCCCTTTGTGGCCACTCCCAGGGTTGGGTCGGGCCTGAGAGCGGATTCGTCGAGCCGATAAACGGCCAGAATTTCCTGAGGATTATCGACCGTGAGCCTGGAGAGAACTCCGCGAGCTTTGGTAGAGTCGATGATCCGTCTTGAACCTGCGGGCCAGGCGGGTTGCTGATGGGCCACGGCTTTGGTACGCGCGAAGGCTTCGTAACGATCTTTTAAGACGTAGTGACGCTGGTTGTCGGCTGTGGTCAGTTCCAGAAGCTCGATGCGGTCGTCAATCAGGGCTTCATACAGGTCAGAGGATCGGCCGAGGCTGGTGGCAAGTTCGGCCGCAAATCCGCGAGCAGTTCGGGCCGTGAGAGCGTCTGTATTGGGCGGAACGATCTGGCCAATAGTGGCTTTGGTTCCGAAGATGACTTCCTGGCAGGCCAGTGGGGCCAGAGCCGCATAGCCTGTGAGTGGCTCTGGAACGTAACCGACGACCAATCTGGCTCCCGTGAGTTTTCGGGAGATCAGTTGGCACAATTCCAGGACAGATCCGAATCGGCTGGCAGGTTGATCGGCGGTGGATCGGCTGCGGAACTCGAAGATCAGGATTGGGGCTTTGCCTTTATCGGTTTCCTTGCGTACGTAAGCCATTGCGGCTGATTCGAGTTTCCTGACCGATTGGTCGGTGATCGGCTCCTGTACGATAAAAAACTGGCCGGGAGTTTTTTCGGCCTGACCGTTCGGTTCGGCGGCGGCCGTGTTTTGAGCATGGGCTGCGTCAGAGAGTCCGAATAAAGTGGTAAAGAGAGTCAAAAGAAGCAGTTGGATAGTAATCAGGCGAGGGGGGCTCATGTTGCGTTCTCGCCTCGTCAGCTTAAGTTTGAATTGGGTAAGGATCAGCCGAAAGTCTATGATAATCTGATTATATGCAGGCTGATACGGGGAGGTCAAAAAATCGGGCGTTCAGGAGAAAACTTTGGTCCCAACTTTATTCGTAAAATCTTCTATCTTTGGGCGTACCGGCACGATAGTGTGAATAAGATCAGTCGAGGATCGTGTCTGATTCACATCAATCCACAATCTTGAACCAGCTTCATTCCTAACCGGAGCCCCATTGCGATGTCTCAAGAGCCAAACCGCCGCGACTTTCTGTCGTCGCTCACAGCCCTGGCGTTGATTGAATCACTTTCCAGCCACAATCTTTTCGGTGCCGATGTCAGCCCGATGCTTACCGACTGGTACAAGCAGCTTTATCAGATCAGTCGCGATGTGGCCGACCATAAAACAAAAGATCTCGAATTCCAATCGGCTCTGGAAGGTCTTTACGCCAGGGTGAACCTTGAGGATCTTTTGAAAACGCTGGATTTCGACAAGCTCAGCAAGCAGGTGGACTATCCGGCCAAGGGGGCCAAAAGTCTGACGGTTGATTTCAAGGTGGGTGGTCTGCCGACGAATCTGGTGTTTGGCCGACAGGTTTTTGCCATGACCAAAGGGCGTTCCGTGGTGCCTCACGGGCATAACAACATGGCCACCGGTTTTATCGTCCTTAAGGGCGATTTCAGGGGTCGCCATTATGATCGGGTGGAAGATCACAAAGACCATTACATTGTGAAGCCGACAATTGATCGCACCTTCAAGCCGGGCGAATTTTCAACTGTTTCCGATCATAAGGACAACGTCCACTGGTTCACGGCCGAGAGCGAAACCGGTTTCATTTTCAACGTGCACGTCAATAACACGGACCCGACCAATCAAAATGGTCCTGGCCGGGTTTATGTCGATCCCATGGGCGAGAAGCTCTCAGGTGGCCTGATCAAAGCCCCGAAGGTGAGCTATGGGCGGGTGAATCAGTTGTATGGTTGATTTTTGGAACCGCTGAAGTTGCATTGGAATCATCAATGAGATAGGTGTCATCGGGGCCTGGTGAAGGCCCTGGTGGCTATTGATCTGGAAAGGCCTCTGTTTGCTGAGTTTTGCAGCGATTGTATTTCAGATTCAGAAGAATCGGAAAGTTACGGGATAGGCCAGGATTTTTATATTGAGCGGTTAGCACTACAGTTGGAGTTTGACCCGGGCTTGTCGATTTTACACAAGTCTCTGCATGTAAATGTGTTCTGGCGGCACATATCGCCAGTCAGTTTTTTTGATTTCAGGGCCCACGGCCCTTCACATACCAGCGATGGTCGAAGGCCATCGAGAGGATATCGGATCAAATCATATTGCTTTGCGATGTGAAACAAGGGCTGATAGCCCGCCCCATTCGCATATTGTTTCCTGAGTCGTGACGTGAGAGGTATCGGGCTTTCAGCCCTCAAAGCATTTTTCGGTTTGGACAACTGACGAGGGCCGCTGGCCCTCGCTGGTATGGAAAGGGCCTTTGGCCCTGAAGCAAATCCTTCAAAATACGCTGTTTCAACTGGATCTCAAACTGTAGTATTAGTCAGGCGATTTGTTTGGTGTTGATGGAAACTTACCGCTATCGCCCTGCGTTATTTAAAATAATCGATTTGAATGATTCGGTTTTTTGTGTAATGTGATCCCGATGAGGGGATCGGGCCTACATTTTCGGGGTTATTCGGCGGATTTGGGGGATGATTGGGAGGCGTTGAAAAAAAATAAGGGTGGGCGTGGTTTTGCCGTCCCACCCTTGGGGGTTGTTGATCAGGCGGTGCGGGCCTTGCGGCGGCGGGCCAGATAGGCCATTACGCCCGTGGCGATGGTGGCTAGGGCGTAGGTGGATGGCTCGGGGACGGTGACGGGCTTGAAGGCGAGGTAGATAGGTTGTGTTGACCCTGTGCTCCAGG
>CAMCFM010000055.1 GCA_945874095.1 Candidatus Kuenenia stuttgartensis | reverse complement strand
CACAGAACGAAAGCTGACGAAGCCTATCAAGTGGGCCAGGCCGGCGAGCCGATCCGCAGCTATCTGAACATCAACGCGATCGTCAAACTCGCTGTGGAACAGGGTGTGGATGCGATTCACCCAGGCTATGGCTTTCTCTCTGAAAACGCCATGTTTGCAAGAGCTTGCGCTGAGGCTGGGATCACGTTCGTGGGGCCGACCCCGGAAACGCTTGATTCCCTCGGCGATAAAGTGGCCGCCCGTAAACTGGCTCAGGATGCTGGGGTTCCCGTTCTGGGCGGAACCGCTCAGCCTGTCGAGCCTGGTCCTGCCGCCTTGGCGTTCGCTGAGAAACTTGGTTTTCCAGTGATCGTGAAAGCGTCCATGGGTGGTGGCGGTCGCGGTATGCGTGTGGTGGAGAAGGCCGAAGAGTTGGACCCAGCCCTCGATCAGGCTCGTAGGGAAGCCTTGGCGGCGTTTGGCTGTGCCGACGTTTTCCTCGAAAAATTCATTCGTCGGGCCAAGCACATCGAAGTGCAACTTCTGGGCGACATGCACGGCAATCTGGTACACCTTTATGAGCGAGACTGTTCTGTACAAAGGCGTCACCAGAAGGTGATTGAAATTGCGCCGGCCGTGAATCTTGACCCTGCTCTGAGAACCGCGATTTGCGATTCCGCGATTGCGATCGGCCGTCAGGCCAACTATCAGAATGCCGGAACTGTCGAGTTTCTGGTCGATGTGGACGCCAACAGGTTTTACTTCATTGAAGTGAATCCGCGGATTCAGGTCGAACACACCGTGACGGAAATTGTCACCAATGTGGACCTCGTCAAGAGCCAGATTCTGGTGGCTCAGGGCGTTCGGCTGGACGATCCTGAAATTGATCTGCCGAATCAGGCGTCTGTCACCGTTCAAGGTTATGCTTTCCAGTGCCGGGTCACCACTGAAGACCCTGCCAACAAGTTTACGCCTGATTATGGCCGAATTACGGCCTATCGGTCTGCCGGTGGGCTTGGGATCAGGCTCGATGGCGGAACAACCGCCGGGGCGATCATTACGCCTTACTATGATAGCCTTTTGGTCAAGGTCTCAGCTGGTGGTCGCCGATTCATCGATGCCGTCAGGCGCATGGAACGAGCGCTGGAAGAGTTCCGGGTTCGCGGTGTTAAAACCAACGTACCGTTTCTTCTGAACGTGATCCACACCAAGGAATTCCAGGAAGGTCTCTGCACCACCCGGTTTATCGACGAAACCCCAGACCTGTTCAAATTCCCGGTTCGTCAGGACCGAGCCTCGAAACTGCTCTCCTATGCAGCCGATATTGTCGTGAACGGTTTTGCAGGCGTTCCAGCGCCGACGGCAGAAACCCCAAGAACCGAGCCGAAAGTACCGGCGTATGACCTGGGAGCCACACCTAAGGCTGGAACTCGGCAAATTCTTCTGGAGATTGGCCCAGAGGCGTTTTCGAAGTGGATTCGCGACCAGAAGCAACTTCTGCTGACCGACACCACATTCCGCGACGCCCAACAGTCTCTACTGGCGACCCGAGTCCGGACCCGCGACATGTTGCGCATCGCCAGTGCTTATGCACGGATGTGCCCGAACCTGTTCTCTCTGGAAATGTGGGGCGGGGCCACGTTTGATACGTCGATGAGGTTCCTAAAAGAGGATCCCTGGGACAGGCTCTCGCAAATGCGTGAGGCCGTTCCGAACCTGCTCTTCCAGATGCTTCTGCGTGGTTCAAACTGCGTGGGGTACACGAGTTATCCTGACAATCTGGTCAAGAAGTTCGTTCATGAATCGGCTGCAGCCGGGATCGATCTGTTCCGCGTTTTTGACGCCTTGAACTGGATTCCTTCCATGCAGGTGGCACTTGAGGCCGCACGCGAATCAGGTGCACTGGCTGAGGCCACGATTTGCTACACCGGCGACATTCTTGACCCGAAGCGTGACAAATATAGCCTGAGCTATTATGTCAAGCTGGCCAAAGACTTGGAAAAGCTCGGCGCAAACCTGATCGCCATCAAGGATATGGCTGGTTTGTGCAAGCCTTACGCTGCCGAGAAGCTGGTCAAAACCTTGAGGGAAGAGATTGGCCTGCCGATCCACTTCCACACGCACGACATTGGTGGGGCACAGTCCGCGAGCATCATCAAGGCATCGGAAGTTGGCCTGGACATCGCTGATGGTGCCTGTGCCAGCATGGCTTGCATCATGAGCCAGCCGAGCCTGAATGCCGTGGTCGAATCGCTCCGATTTACCGAACGCGAAACCGGTGTGGATCATCAAGCCCTGCTTGAGATCAATCGCTACTGGGAAGAAGTGCGTCAGCTTTACGCTCCGTTTGAAACCGGCCATAAGTCTCCATCAGCCGAGGTTTACGCCTACGAAATGCCGGGCGGCCAGTATACCAACCTGTTCCAGCAGGCGAAGGCTCTGGGGCTTGCTTCGCAGTGGCCGGAAGTCTGCCGGATGTATGCTGAGGTGAACGTTCTGTTTGGCGATATTGTGAAAGTGACGCCCACCTCGAAAGTGGTTGGCGATATGGCCCTCTTCATGGTGGCTAACAGTCTGACTCCAGAAGATTGCCTCGATCCAAACCGTGAACTGGCTTTTCCTGAGAGTGTTGTCGAACTGTTTGAAGGCCGGCTTGGCCAGCCACCAGGCGGGTTCCCTCCCCAGCTTCAGGAGCGTATCCTCAAGGGGCGTAAAGCCTTTACAGAACGCCCTGGCGTGAATCTTCCACCAGCCGACATTCTGGCTGCAAGGCAGAATGCTGCGACTTTGCTGGGCCGACCAGCAAGCGATCGCGATGCTTTGAGTTCCTTGATTTATCCCAAGGTTTTCGCTGATCTGGCCGCCCACCAGCGTCAATTCTCCGACACCAGCGTTCTGCCTACTCCTGTGTTCTTCTATGGGCCGGAACTTGGTGTGGAAACACCCGTGGAAATTGAGACAGGCAAGACCCTGATTCTCAAGCTGCTGACCGTGGGCGACCCTCATATTGAGGACGGTACCCGAACCGTTTTCTTTGAGCTCAACGGTCAGCCTCGCGAAGTGATTATCACTGACAGATCTCTGGCAAGTTCTGTACGGGCCACCGTTAAAGCTGATCCGGGCGACCCTAACCAGATTGGGAGCCCCCTGCCCGGCCTTGTGGTGAGCGTGGCTGTGCAAGTGGGCGATGCCATTGAAAAGGGTCAGAAATTACTGTCGATTGAAGCCATGAAAATGGAAACCACGATCTATGCCGAAAGGCCAGGCCGGGTGACCGAAGTTCATACGGGCGTGAGCCGTCAGGTTCTGACTGGCGAACTGCTGATCCGCATTGCTCCGGAAGCCTGATTCACAGAACTGATTCTTACTCATCATGTCGACTGACTGGATACGCCGCTGGGACCGATTTGTGGAGCTGGAATCCACATCCACACATTTGGCCCAGCTCTGGCGATCCGGAGAACTTGAGGCTTCACAGACCCCAATCGTTGTGGTTACGGAGCAGCAGACAGCTGGCCGTGGACGCGGCGATCACCGCTGGTTTTCTGACAGTGGGAGCCTCACGTTTACTCTTGGAATTGTCCCTGAATCGTTCGGGCTTAGCTTTTTGGAGATGGTTCCGGTCGGGCTTTTGACGGCCTGTTCGATGATCGCAGCCATCGAGGCACTTTGGCCAAGCATCTCCGGACAACTCGGTGTGCGATGGCCGAACGACATTGAATGCGACCATGGCAAGTTGGGCGGAATTCTGCCTGAATGCATGATCAAGGAAGGGAATCAGCTTTTGATGCTGATTGGAGTCGGGGTGAACGTGACCACCGACTTAGCCACAGGCCCAGCCGACGCCCGCTCGATTGGAACGGCGATTGGGAATCTTGTGAGCCCTTACGAGATAGTGGAACGCCCTTTGGATTTATTACTCGCAGCGTTTTTAAAGGACTTTCGGTTGCGAGTCGAACAACTTGCTGACCCAGCGAATCAGTGGATCGCCGACGCCAGAAGATTCGACCGCCTTCTAGGCCAATCCGTCCAGGCAAAACAAGGCCATGAGCTGATCTGTGGAACCGCCAACGGCTGGGACGATACTGGCCGACTTCTGATCGTTCAGGAAAATGGAACTCAGATTCCAATCAGTTCCGGACAGATTTTGAGAAGCTGAAGAACAGCCAGCCGGGGCGAGACGGAAACGGGGCAGGCTGAAAATTAAGGCTGGCCTGTCAGTTCGACACCTTCTTCGGCACACAACTCAACGGCGAACTGAATGGCTTCGCGTTTGCTGTCGATTTTGCGTTCAAGCTGGGCCTCGCGAACCTTGTCGAGAATCGTTTTGAAAATCGGGCCAGGTTTTACCCCCAGCCGTGCGAAGTCGTGTCCTGTGAACAACATCGGCGGATTGATCGGCCCCTGTGGCTCTTCCTTCAAATAATATCGGCAATATTCCACCTGACTCACGTCTCCAGTGCTGGCCCGGGCATCGGCTTCGTGGAGGTCAAGCAGTTCGTCGATCCCCGGCTCAGCGAGCATCTTTTTAAGCTTGGATTCACGCAGCTTCATCGGCGAACCAAGGTACTGATGATACTCCACCAGCCATGTCACCCTCTGAATCTCATTTGTCGACAACTTCAGCCTGGCAGAAATCTCACCTGCGATCTGCTTGCCGTAAATCTCGTGCCCGTAGAAGCTTCGCTTACCATTCTCCACCCGCTCCGATTCAGGCTTGCCAATATCATGCAAAAATGCGGCGAAGGCCAGAGGGAAACTCGGTTTGCCTGGTAAATAGTCCATGACGGCCAAACTGTGATCCCAAAGATCGGCTTCCGGCTGGGCCGGTTTGTGTTGAACCAGTCCAACCATGCTCAAGGCCTCTGGCATGATCGCTTCCAGCAAGCCTGTTTCTCGCATCAAGTTCATGCCAGCCACTCGGCCCTTTCCGGGCAGCATCTTGCGCAATTCTTGCGCGATCCGCTCGACGGAAACGGTGGTCACGTCGCTCGCCATCGACTTCACGGCCGTTAATGTTTCAGGGTCGATGCTGAGACCAAACCGGGCGGCGAATCGAACTGCACGCATGAGACGGAGCTTGTCTTCAGTGAAGCGTTCCAGAGGGTTCCCGATGGCTCTCAGGAAGCCGTTTTTCAAGTCCTCGCGGCCACCGACATAGTCGATCACTTGTTTTTCGATGGGGTCGTAAAACATCCCATTGATGGTGAAGTCACGGCGTTGTGCATCTTCAATGGAGGTGCTGAAACGCACGGATTCAGGCCTTCGGCCGTCGAGATATTCGCCATCTGACCGAAAGGTGGCCACCTCAATATCACCCGACTCAGGGCTCCCCTGCACCACAATCACGCCAAAACTGGCCCCCACAGCCAGAGACCTTCGGAACAGTCCCCTCACTTGATCGGGCAAGGCGTTGGTGGCGACGTCGTAGTCGGAAGGCTCAATCCCAAGCAAAAGATCTCGCACGCAACCGCCTGCATAGAGAGCCTCAAACCCTGCGGACCGGAGATGTTCCACGACCGACTTGGCAAACTTCCGCTTTGGACTCGTTTCGTCGTCAGGCAATTGATCTAGAACGTACATGATTCGATAACACCTTCTCTTTGATCCTAATCCGCCCGGTAGAGCCACCCTTGAAGCCGATTCAGCCTATGGAACCATCATCATCGCCAGATTCCAGATCCGATTCGTTGAGTTCATCATCGTCTTCAAACTCGTCGTCTTCGTCATCATATTCGTCTTCAGGCTCTTCATCGACAAGGCCCCAATAGGCCACGCGGGTTTCGCCATATTTGCGCAGGTACCAACTGTCATAGTCAGGCAGGACTTCCGGATTCATCTTCCAGCGCGATTCCACAATAATCACAGAGCCTTCGACAACGCGTTCCATCAATGTCTGCAAATACTTTGAGAATCGCTGGGGATGCATCTCGTATTCAGGGAACGGAGGGTCCAGAAAATAAATCCCTGGCTCCTTGGGCCGATGGCATTCGATCCAGCGATAAGCGTTTGTTGGTATGACTTTGGCTTTATCCTGATATCGCACGTGGGCGATGTTTCGGCGGATCAGATCCTGAGCCTTTTTGCCCATCTCCACATGGACGGTCGATTTGGCACCCCTGCTCAGAGCCTCCAGGCCCATGGCGCCGGTTCCGGCAAAGATGTCGAAAAAAAGCTCGTCTTCGATCATCGGGCCAAGCAGGTTAAAGATCGCCTCCCGCCTGAGGTCGCTCGTTGGCCTGATAGACTTGTCCATCGGGCCTTCCAGCTTGAATCCTTTTCGTTCGCCAGCAATGATTCGCATCTGTCCGCCCAGACTAGTCGTTTTATTCGAAAACTTGTGGCGAGAGCAATTCTCGATCCAAGCCTTTAGCCTAACATTCAAATCGGGCTTTTGGCGAGTCTTGACTCAGAAATGAATCTGTTCATGCCAGATTATTTGAGTCATTGGCAATCGTTCTGGAGTAAACGCCTTGATTCTCACCATCCGGTTATGGAAAGCTTCGCGAGCTTTGACTATTATCAGGTGCATTGAGTTGTGGAATCGTTCTCAAAGCAACCTCGATTCGCAGAAGGCGAGCAATCATGATTATCGGCAAAATCTGGCGTTCATTCAAAGCCCAGCTCAACAAATTGGCCAACTCCATCCGCGGATCCGATCCGATCGCGGAAATGCAGTACGAGTACGACCGATCTGTGGAAGAGCTGAAAAGTGGCCGTGAAGGGCTCGCTCAGTATCGTGCTCTTGTCGAACGGGTTGGCCGACAGGTCACTGACCAGCAAAAACATATCGCCTTGCTGGAAGCCAAAATCAAAGCCTATCTGACCTCCGGTGATCGCGATGGGGCCGGCAAGCTGGCCATGGACTTACAGCGAGCCAAAAACGACCTTCAGGAAAATCAAAAACAGCTCGAACTTCACGAAACTGCCTACAGCAACAATCTTCTTAAGATCAAACATGCTGTGAAGAAGCTCGAAGATGTCAAAAACAAGATCGCTAAATATGATGCCGACCTGAAGATGTCCAAAGCGGAGTCGGAACTTTCGGAACTGGCTCACCAATTTGACTTTAACGTGACCACCGACTTCGGCCAGGCGGAGTCGATGATCCAGGACAAAATCGATAAAAACAGGGCCAGGGTTCGAGTCGCTGCGGACCTTTCCTCTGAAGGTGTGGATAACGTAAAACACGAAATGGCGATCGAAAAGTCGATGGCCGAAGATGCACTTAAGCAGTTCGAACGCGAAGCTGGGCTGATCACTCCCGAAACAGCCTCCAGCAAGCCTTCTGTGACACAGCAACAGCCAAAGGCCCTTGAGCCATTGCCTGAAGTTGGGCTTTGATTTCAAAAGGCACATACTGATAAAGACTTATGCCAAACGATCCTGAAACAATATCGACCAGTTCTGTGCGGGAACCTTCAGCTTATGCCGCTCCTGAATGGGTTCGTGAGTTTCAGGAGTTGCACCGTTCAAACACAACCCGCGTGTTCGTGCTGCACGGCAATGTGCATGACCTGATGGATCAGGGCAGTGGCCGCGAATTCGGAAGTCTTTCACGGTATCTGGCCACTTGGATGTTTGCCAAATATGACGTGGTTTTGAGGTTCGACCTCAGCCACGGGCTTGACGTGTACACTGGATCTGATCCAGAACGACGTCGCAAAATGATCCAGCGATTGGAGCCGCTCTGGGGCGAATTCAAAACCTGGCCGCGCGACCCGGAAACCGTTCTCAAGCTGATCGACCGGTTGATCACTCAAATCATGATCCACGAAGGCTCGGCCACAGACATGAGCCTTGGGGTGATCTTTGAATATGCCCAATATATCGCACCATCCGCAGACTTGATCCGTGGAGGAGGCCCTCAGGCTGCCAACCTAGTTCAGCTCCTTTCCTGGGCATCCAATCCGTATATCAAGCAAGAGAAAATTGCGATCTGCCTGATCGCCGATCCGATCACCGAGCTAAACGACCGGCTTGTGGCCAGTGCACATGTCGCGGCCCTGGCAGTGCCGATGCCAGACAATCCGGAACGGGCCCAATATGTTCGTTGGTACGACGAACAGGATCAAATCTCAGGCAATCTGGCAGAATTTACAGCTGATCAGCTTTCAGATCAGACCAGTGGACTGAATCTGGTGAGCCTGGAACGGCTTTTGGCGCGGGCCCACCAGTCAGGCAAAAAGCTCGATGCCGAGTCCCTCAAACAGCTTAAGAAAACGCTCATCGAACGCCAGTTGCGTGGCTTGATTGAATTTGTCGAGCCACCTCACACGCTTGAACGCTTCGTGGGTAACGATGCCGTTCGCAAGCGTCTCGAAGCCGATTCCAAAATTGTGCTTGAAGGTCATCTGGAAGCCGCCCCGATGGGTTATTTGATCTGCGGGCCGGTTGGCACTGGCAAAACATTTCTGGCCGAGTGCTTTGCCGGTTCCGTCGGTATTCCGTGCTTGAAGCTCCTCAATTTCCGATCGAAATATGTGGGCGAGACCGAGGGGAATCTTGAGAGGATTCTGACTGTTTTGCGAGCGATGGGCCCCGTCGTGGTGGTCATTGACGAGGCTGATGCCGCGTTGGGGAACAGGCAGGCTGAGGGCGAATCCGGAACATCGTCCCGTGTTTTCTCGATGCTGGCTGCTCAGATGGGTGATACGCGTTATCGCGGAAAATTGATCTGGATGCTCATGACGAGCCGCCCCGAACTGCTCCCGATCGACCTCAAGCGTCAGGGCCGGGCGGAAGTCCACCTGCCCTTGTTTGCCCCTCAGACTGAGGAGGAAACACGTACCATGTTTCTTTCGATGTCGAAGAAAAACAAGGTGCCGATCGCGGCGGACGCTTTACCCGAACACCTCTCCGGCAGAGGCTTGAGTGGAGCAGATATTGAAAGCGTCCTGCTTGCCGCCCGACGATTATCGATCGTGGCTGGCCATAACCAGATCATGCCTGAGGAATTGAATCAGGCACTGGCTGATTTCATCCCTGCTGCGGAGGGTCTCCAGAAGGAGAAGCAGGAGATTTCAGCGGTTCTCGAATGCACCTCCACCAGCTTCCTCCCAGCAAAATGGCGAGAGATTGTCAGTCAACCGGATGGTCGGGCAGGACTGCAAAAACGAGTGGCCGAAATTGGAAGGCTGGTTTCGTCATAAGACCAGATAATCGTTAAAAACCCTCCAGACTTTTATCAAGATAGTCGGTTTATAGATTCATAACCGATGGATTTTGGAACGAATGAGATTTGAATGCATATGATTCGAAGCCAACGCTTCACTTTGTAAAAATAGGAAATCTGGGAGGCTTATTGACTTTAGAGAAGATGCAACGTATTTTATAACTCGAAGCCCGATCCGCCCAGTTCATAAGTGATCCGTACAGCTCAAGAAGAAAAACTAAAAATGGCAAATCATAGCCGCATGACTCGTCGGAAATCCGCAAATCTAGTGATTGAAAGCCTTGAAGACAAAATTGTTATGACGGCCACGATGCCAGTCAGACCTGCCGTTTTGCCGTCTGGCTATTTTTCTCTCGGCAATCGCCAGAGCCCGGTTGTGCCTAAAGGTGCACCTGTAGAAACAGCGACATTTATTGATCCTACTACGAGCATTGATCATGTTCGGAGAGTGGGTATCAAGGGCGAAAGTTATATCGCTCCGTTCGCGAACTTGATTACAGGCAAGAACAGAATTCTGATCGGCGAAGGTACAAACCTTCAGGACAACGTTACCGTCGATGCCCGCAAAGGCAATGTGGTGATCGGCGACAATGTCCCCCTGGCACACGGAGTGACAGTGATCGGCCCTGCCACAATCGGTGGAGATGCCGCTCACCCAACTTTCGTGAGTTTCAACTCCGTCATTGACAGAGCGACGATTGAGCAAGGCTCTTTTGTTTCGGCTATGGCCAAAGTCGGACCAGGCGTGGTTCTGCGCACAGGCATGAAAGTCCTCCCGGGGGTCTTTGTCCAAACTCAGGCAGAAGCCGACGACATTTCGCTCGGTAAAGTCGTACAAATGAGTCAGGGCGATGTTGATTTCGTCAATGGAGTTCTCCACGTCAACCATGCTTTGGCTAGTGGTTACTCCGGTATTTACTACACTTCCCCAAAACTTGTCCATGGAATTGGTGCGAATCCCAGCGTTGAATTCAACGAAGGCCAAACCATTCCAACAACGCACGGCACGTCAAAGCCTTACGCAGGTTTCCGCAACCGCATTATTGGCAAGACCACTCTGGCCAACAGCATTGTGGCACTTGAAAAAGTCCTTGGCTATGGTAATTCGATCCGCGCTGATGAAGGCTATTCCTTCTTCATCGGTAAGATCCGGAAGTTCCATAACCGAATCACTTTCCATGCTCTTGAGCACACGGGAATCACGGTCGGAAATGGCCTGAAACTGGGCTTCCATACCTTGATTCATGGTGGCCCGGATATCCCGAATGCTGATCCAAACGATGTCACCGTAATTGGTAATAACGTCAGCGTAGGAACCCTCTCTGTGGTCTTCCGCTCAACTGTTGGCGACAATGTCAAAATCGGCAATAAAGTTTTGCTCGACTCTTGCAACATCGCGCCAGGTACTGTGATCCCTGACGGCACAATCATGATCAATAATGTGGTCATCGGTAAGATTCAATGGTGATTCTGCCGACGTCTGACTAACCCAAATCAATGCCCTGCAAATCTTTTATGGATTTGCAGGGCATTTCTATTTCCAAAAAGAGTGCAAAACTTACCAGCTCGATTCCGACGACGTTGACCCGCCACCACTGGAATCCCATTCACCCCACGAGCTTGAACTGTTGTCTGAGGTCCAGCCTTGGTCGTTCCTCCCAGCCACATTCCCTGCCGACCTGCTCCACTGCTCAGCGGCTCGCCTTGCAGCTTCGATTGTACCGATCAAGATGGAAGGGTCTCCCATGACAACCGACCGATCCGTCTGCATCTGGCGTCGCCTGGCTTCATGCTGGGCCTGATTCCAAGCCACTGACGCTGAATGCTCTGCCTGCTGGGCTGCTTCAATGGCCGCTTCATAATTCTGCGCGGAAAGCATGCTCTGAGCCTGAGCCAGAAGATTTTCCGAGGCACTTAAATTTACCGAGATGCCCGAGCTGTGATAGGCCTGAACTTTGCGGATCGACTGCCCAGCTGCCGCAATCTCAGCCACTGATCCGTTGGCAAGATTGATATCCTGATTCGCCAGCTCTTCAGCCCGATCCAGATTCTCAGCCACTTCCTCCACCCACCTCAGTCGGCTGTCCCAATCCGTGGGGTCAAGCTCATTGCTGTTCTCAAACCGGCGGAGCAAATCGTTCGCCTTTTGGTATCTCTGATTGGCGGGCGGGCGATCCTTGTTCTCCATCTGTAAAAGCTGGCCAACAAAACGCTCCCGCTGACGCACCTCCTGATATCGCTCAGCCAGCTTCCTCCCACCTTCAATATCTTCCTCTGACTGACTTTTCGTTAGCTCAAGCCCCTTCACAGCCGCTTGAAACTGACGATCCAACTGAACCCAGTCAGGCTTCCCTGCACGCATACCATTTGAGATTTGAACAATCAGCTGAATCAGATGGTCAAACGAGTTACGGGCCTCAGCCCCAATCACTTGCGAATTCGCCTGAAATCGTTCCTGAAGTTCGCGAGTCTTCAAATCCAGTTCACGTAGCCCCGACTTGGTCGAAATGGACAGTTCCAATAATTCGCTGTGCCGGTTCACCAAAGCTGTCAAAGCTTCGTTCGCCCGACCGACCATTTCGCTCGCCTTGTTTGCACTTTCAAGAGCAGAAAGATAATTCTGAGTGGCTTCAGCTGAATCCACGAATGACTTTTCTAACAGACTCCTGGCCGATTTTTCAAGTTCTTCAGCCCGCTCAATATTTTCCGCCACAGATTCAAAAGAACCGTGCGCAAAGCTCTGATTCAACTCGTTTATCAAAGGAGCTGTTTCATGGATTCGCACCTCAAGTTTCGCCAGTTCTTCGTTCCCTTCCAGAATCCGTTTCGGGCACTCAGCCTTGGCATCCACAAACCGTTTGACGTCCGAATCAGCCGACTGAGCCGTCGCCTCTGCTTCTTCCAAAGCCTTTAAAGCGGAACTTGTTTCGGCGCGTTGAAGACAGACTTGCATCATCTCGAGCAAGTGACGAATCTTCTCGACCTTCAGGTCGGGATTCGCCTCGCGTTCTGTCAACTTATAACCGGACCTGCGCAACTCCGAGACTTCTTTTGAGAAAGCCTGTAACCGGGTTTCCAAGTGCTCCGAACGCTCCAGCAGACTCAAAACATCGTTCACGGTTGTTGACACTTTGTCGATCGTGGCAAGGGCTTCGTCCAAAGTCTCCACAGATTCAATTGGGTCATCTACAGCCGCCATATCAGCCCGCCGCACCAGTTCATCAACCGGGTTAAGCGTTGTTTCGTAGTGACTTACAGAAATCCCTGACTGCGTAACCAGCTCCAATTGCTTTTGAAGTCCTGCCAGTTGAGCGATCACATCCAACCGCTTTTGAGCGGCTGTGGCATGAGCCTGAGAAAGATCCAGAAGCTGCTTTGCACAACTTTCAACACGCACCTCGATCCCGTCAAACTTTCCTTCCTTGTCGAGCAAATTCTTGGCTTGGTTGATCTGTTTTGAGTCGTAGGAACGCGATGATTTCACAAGCTTGTTGGCTCGCTCCCACACATCCATAAGAGACAACCATTTATCCCACAGTGAGTTGAGCTCTGTTCCAAGCCCTTCATAAACAGCCAGAGTTTTGCCGGCCAACGGCTGTTTGAAACTCGGATCAAGCGTTAACATATTGGAATGATTCTTGCGAAGTTCGTCGAGCCGTTCCATCAAGCTCACGGTCTTGGAACGATATTCCTGAAATTGGACCATCACGGAATCGCGATACCGCTTCCGTCGCTTCAGCTTTATACCGACAACCGCTCCAACCACCACCAGTGTCAGGACTGCAAAGCCTGTCAACTTGGTTTTGGTCCAATAAGATCTTGGGAACTGAGGCTGAGTTTGGGAGTTGGGTATCACTTTCTGATCGACTGGTGATTCTTCAGCAGGACTGGTTTTCACTTTGGAGGCGACCCAGCGGTCAGTCTGGACGATCAACTCAGTGATGGCTCTGGTCATGTCGCCTTTCTGAGCGAGAGGCCTGAAGTGAGGCACGATCAACTCGCGATCAAGATAAGGGTCGCGAAAGTCATAATCCTGCCTGAGTTCTGTTCCACCGTGCATGACAATCTTACGGTTTTCCAGATCCACGAGAATCACCACACCACGCTTCGTGTCAAACGGGATGCCTTTTGAAGCGGACTGTCTGACCCACTGAGGTCCCATCGAGTCCATAAATTCGCGAGCAGAACTGGACCCCTTTCCAGCATTCCGAACCACGACCACATAATATTTCTGACGACTGGAGCGTTCGACCCTGCCAATTTCGTCGCTGATTTTTTTGGCGTCGAGACCGGGTGGATTCCCGATCAGATAGACACGTTGAGTGCCCAGATCGGGTAGTGCTGGACCAGAAATCGACTGAGCGAAAGCCGATTTCTGGATCATTCCAGTGAGAAGACTAAAACCAAGCCCTGCAATCAGGATGGCAGTCACAATTTTTTTATTCGAATGATTTTTAAGGCAGATCATAGAGATAGCGATGTCCAGCCTGAGCGTTTCAGAGCAAACCGTGATGGATCAAATTTTCCCAATCCAATGTTCCAAGGTCAATAGAAAAAGGAAGTTTGCGAGAAATACAAGGCGTTTGAA
>CAMCFM010000054.1 GCA_945874095.1 Candidatus Kuenenia stuttgartensis | reverse complement strand
GAGATACATACGGCGGAGGAAGGTGGCATCATCGGCCAGCCCTGATGGCTCAATTTTCATCCTCTTCCACTTGGAGGCGGCCAGACGGTCGATTTCCGACCAGCTTTCTGGCTCTTTCCAGGCGAAGCCGGTGCGATCGCCCATGACTGTCAGAGTTGTGGCGATGTATGAGCCTTCATAACGGGCCAGAACCGGGGCCTCTCCACGACGCTGGGCCGTAAGCAGGCCTCCACGAGGCGATGCGGTGGCCACTTCGTTATTGGCAGATTCAAGATAAGCCTCCTGAGTCACGTCCCGCGTCTTGCCATCGGCATAGGTGGCCTGAATGCGGAATTGCTGGAGGTCACCTTCGCTTTGAATGATCGGATTCTTGGGGAAAATATCGAGCTTGGTCACGCGAGGTGTGTTCAGATTCAGAGCAGCTCCGGCAGCGATCCAATCCTTGAGAATCTCGTAATGAGCTTCACCGGGAAGGGTTAGAGAGCCACCTGCGTGCGGGACCCGGCCAGAGGCTTTTTGGAGCATCAGGCTGTTGTCAGGCGCCACGGGATTGGTGCGGCGGGCGGCCAGGTCGTCGGTTAAGGCTCGTGTATCAAAAATGGCGTCATAGCCACGGAGGCTGAGCTTGAAGCCGTTCTTGCCCTGAGCGGATCCGTGACAGGTGCCCTGGTTACAGCCAAGCCGTGACATGATCGGAGTCACATCGTGTAAGTAGTCAACTGCCTTGGTGTTCGAGAAATTCGAGACCTGCACGGGCACCTTGACTTGTGCGGAACCAAGGACGAAGGTGAGTTCGCCTGTTCCGTCAGCCTTGGGCTGAACGATTCCGGTGGGTGCGATCAGGAGTAAGTCTTTGCTCTGTGTGATCTTGGCAAGACGTGTAGCGTCGACGGTATCGCCAGAATCGAGGCGGCCGATGACGACCACCTGTGCGTAGTCGTAGCGACCATCAAGGACGAGCGACTTGGGCTCGACGTCGAGCGAAACGATCTTTGTTCCCTTTGGAAGTGGTTCTGCAGAGAGAGTTTGAGTCAGTCGTTTAGGGACAGATCCATCGGCCTTGGCGACGATCGTTTTGACGACAGACGGCATGGCAGGGATGTTTCTGAGAACCTTGCCGGTCTCTGTCTCGATCATTCGGATCAAACCATCGGAGCCAGCGGCAGCGACGGTTTTGGAGTCTGCCGAAAAGCTGACAGAGTAGATTCCGGTCGCCGGAACATCGATCGATGCAATCAGCTTAACATCTTTGGTCAGATAGGCTTCGAGCTTTTTCGCTTCATCCGGAGAGTGTCCGGTCTTGGCCACAATGGCTTTGATGTCGTCTGGGAGGCCGGTGTCGAATTCGTAGCTGTAGACGTGGATCTGGCCTTTGCCGTCGAGGCTGGAGCCGGCCACAATCCGCTTGCCGTTGGGGCTGACATCGACGCTCCAGACGCGGCCTTTCATGGCGGGCATCTTGCGGATCAGGTTGGCATCGTCGCCGATCACGCGGGCGGTAAGTCTTGTGGTGCGGTAGACTTTCACGACACTATCGGAACCGGCCAAAACGATTTCGTCGCGTTGAGGATGTCGGGCAATGGCGAGGATTCCGCCCTTGAGTGCTCCGGGCGTGATCGAGGTCAGATTGTCCACAAATCGCTGGGTGGCGACTTCCGTAAGTTTGGTGGTCATATCGCGGCCGACGCTGATCAGATGGCTTCCATCTTTGGTAAAGATGGTGTCACGAACCCAGTCGTTGTGAGCCCCCTGGAAGAGGACTTGAGCGCCGGTTTTGGTGTCGAAGGCACGAACGGAATTGTCGCCGCAACCGACGGCGATTTTGGTACCTTCGGGCGACCAGCTTGCTCCATAAATCGTGTCGAAGCCAACAGGTACAGACAATACGAGCTTGGCCGATTCGACGTTCCAGATCTGGAGTTCGCCGGACTGGGCAGGAGTTCCACCGGCGACTGCGAGGAGTTTGCCATCGGGCGAATAACGGACGGTTTCGATTCGTTCGGAGAGGCCGATGAGGCGATTTTGAATCTTGCCGCTGGAGGGATCGATCAGGAGGACTTCGTGGAAGCCGGCGACTGCAAGCTGGTTACCGGATGGTGCAAAATCAAGGCTTGTGACGGTGACAGGTCGGGGGTAAACCGGGAGATTTTTGGAGTCGAATCGGGCCAGGGCTGAGGCAGGTGTGTCGTCGACTGCTCCCTGAGAGATCCACTGTCGAACCAGATCGATGTCTGAGGCAGCCAGAGGCGGCTTGTCCTTAGGCATTTCCGCCTTGCCGTTTTGGGGCACGATCTGGTCGAACAGGTGACTTGCGTCCGGCTTGCCGGCCACAATCGGGGCTTCTTTCGAATCGCCGGCCTTTAGGAGGCGGGCGAAATCGGTCATCACATAGCCGCCTTGGGGTTTGGCCGGTTGGTGGCAGCCTTGGCAACTGGACTGAAAGATTGGCTTGATCTGCTTATAATAACTGACTTTAGCAGCAGAAGAGGCCGCATTTTCAGGGGCTGCCTTGGGTGGATCGGCAGCCAGAATCGCGACAGGCGATGCCAATGTAACGAGCCCAACAGTCGCTTTGAACAAGCTGAGGCTGTACCAAGGGCGATCGGTTTTAAATCTCATGGCTGGAGCACCTCGAGGCAAATAGAGAACTCTGGCAGTGATCCGCTCAGGACAACTCAGACTGATCAGACCTGATGGCCTGTTGCAGATGGTGCATGAAAACGGTGAGTTTGAGGAGACTGGTGAGTTGGATCGCTGTATGATCTGAAGTCAGATCGGCGGGAACATACGATAATATCTTAACAGTTTCGGGGTGATGTGCCAAGAGGGTCATTTTGAAACATTGGGAAAATCGTTTGGCTGCGCCATATTGTTTTACGCATGTCATACATAGTGGTTCTACACTTGCAGATGACTTACAGGCCATCACCAAAAAAGACCACCCCGTACGGATCGTGATATCATTTGAATGGGGTCCGGAGGGCGTTCAGTCGGATCATGCGATTTATTTTTACAAATTCTCATAGAGAATTTGTCTCATCCCTACGATTGTCTCGTTATGATAAACATCTGGATTCCCCAAAAATCTCCTTGACCTCTGTTGGAGTCACCTCCTCGTGAATCGCAAACTTTTATTCTCATCGACCAGGATATTGCTGAGCGTTGCCCTGCTGGACATACCGGGCATGATCCACCTGGCCAAATCGGCGGAAAAACGGCCTGCCAACGTATCACAATCGTCCGGGTTTTCTGTTGCGAAGTCGAACCTGCTCAAAAAAGCGGCTGCCGGCTTGTCCACAACGACCATGGTGCCGGCTACAAAACAAGCCAAAAAGCCAAATATCGTCGTGATCTGGGGCGATGATATCGGCCAGTCGAACATCAGTGCCTATAGCATGGGCATGATGGGCTATCGCACCCCAAACATTGACCGGGTGGCTAAAGAAGGCATGATCTTCACCGATTATTATGCCGAACAAAGCTGCACCGCTGGCCGCTCTTCATTTCTGACCGGTCAGCACGGGCTTCGTACGGGCCTGACAAAGGTCGGACTGCCTGGGGCTAAAACTGGTCTTTCCAAGAAAGACCCCACCGTTGCCGAGCTCTTAAAGGCACAAGGCTACAGCACAGCCCAATTCGGCAAGAATCACATGGGCGACCGTAACGAGTTCCTCCCGACCGTGCATGGTTTTGACGAATTCTACGGGAATCTCTACCACCTTAACGCCGAGGAAGAGCCGGAGCACGCGGACTATCCAAAGGATCCTGCGTTTCGAGCCAGATATGGCCCCCGGGGCGTTCTGGAAACCAAGGCTTCGGATGTGGACGACCCTACGGTGGACCCGCGTTTTGGGCGAGTCGGCAAGCAGACGATCAAAGACACTGGCCCACTGACCCGCAAGCGGATGGAGACGGTGGATGGCGATATTGCAAGCCGTTCCGCAAATTACATTAAAAACCATGCCTCGGCTGACAAGCCTTTCTTCCTGTGGGTGAATTTCACACACATGCACTTCCGTACATATCTTGAAGAGCAAAAGAAAGGCCAGGCCGGCAAGTGGCTGGGCACGTATGCAGACGCCATGGTTGAGCACGACAAAAACGTGGGTGAAGTGCTGAAGGCGCTGGAAGATGCGGGGATCGATGATAACACATTTGTCATGTACTCCACCGACAACGGCCCGCATTTGAACTCGTGGCCTGATGCGGCCATGACCCCGTTCCGGAGCGAGAAGAATTCGAACTGGGAAGGTGCATACCGCGTTCCAGCGATGGTTCGATGGCCAGGTCATATCAAGCCTGGGAGTGTATCGAACTCGATCGTATCGCACCACGACTGGCTGCCCACATTGCTGTCAATTGCAGGCGATTCCGAGGTCAAGGAAAAGCTGCTCAAGGGCCATACCATTGGCGATGAAACCTATAAGGTCCACCTGGACGGTTATAACCTGGCCCCTTATCTGACGGGTCAGGCGAAAGAAGCTCCGCGCAACAGCTTCATCTATTGCAACGACGATCAGCAGGTGACGGGCCTGAGGTACGACAACTGGAAGCTGGTCTTCATGGAGCAGCGTGCCCAGGGGACCCTGAAGATCTGGGCCGAGCCGTTTGTGACGCTTCGCGTACCGAAGATTTTCAACCTCCGCTCGGACCCCTACGAACGCGCTGATGTCACGTCAAACACCTACTACGACTGGTTGATTGACCACGCCTTCCTGCTCGTACCAGCTCAGGAATATATCGGAAACTTCCTGACCACCTTCAAGGATTATCCGCAGCGCCAGAAGGCGGCGAGCTTCAACCTCGACGAAGTCTTGAAGAATCTTCAGGAACGTGGCGCAGCCAGTCAGTAATCGATAGAAACCAATCAGGCCAATTTTTAAAAAAGGGTCAGGACTTGCGTCCTGGCCCTTTTTTTGATCCTGCGAATTCGAAATACTTCGAACCAGATACCTGACGTGTTGAGAGTCTGGGAGAGCGGCGTCAGACCATGCTGTGGTCTCCAGGACGATCTCGGTGGATAAACCTGAAGCTGGCTCAGCGGGAAACGAATCTGGGGCAAGCCAGGCGGATAGAATAGGGGTTGTGGGGATTAGTGATCAGGCCGGGAATAACTTCTTTTTTAAAAGCCGACGAACCGGGGCTAGCGCCAAGACCGGCTAGACAACAACCGCACTGTGCTTGGCATTTTTAAACCCTTGATCACGCTCAGAAGCGTTTTTTTTGTAGGTACGGTCCCCTGGCCGGGCGGGGTTTTGCCATCTCAGTCAATTCGTATGTAACATCCTAAACAAAAATGATTTGCATCGTTCTGCAAAATCAAAGCCAAAGCTAAAGCCCGCCATGTCAGGGGACATGGCCTACATCAAATCAAGGCTGAAGATTGGCAAGTCAACAGAATCTCTCAATCCGGACGTAAGTAGACGAAATCATACGTCTAATCATGATTGGCGTAGAGAAACGTAAGAAAGCGTAAGCCAGAAAGAGTGAAACGGGGGAAGGCGGGTTCGTTTGAAAAAACGCTTCGGGTAGAGAGGGTTTTATATATATAGAGTTAAATAACGATTCTTCTTCTAAGCAGAGACGTCGCGCTTTTTGTAGTTTCTAGAGTCTAACGACATAAAGTCATGCTTCAACACATCTTAAAAAATCTAAAATGGCTTGTACACTCATGGAAAATCTGTTCACAGGGATGTCTATAGCTTGGCGAGAGTTGTTCATGGATGTGATCTTATCAGCAGATCGGAGACTTTCGATGTGTATGGAACCAGGTGAACTCTGAACATAACTTGACATAAGCGCAACGGGATATCCCGATGCGAATCAAACCTTGGTCGAACATCAAGAGAATCGTAGTGATGGAGGTCACTGGAGACTCGGTAATAATATGTATCGGATACGGGGTCTGTGATCCTGAATCCAAACTTATAAAAAACGTAAGGAATTTTTCTACGCAGTGAAGGGTGTCGGCATCTCGGCCTCTTCCATACGTGGACTGGAGGATGATTTTGACGGTGAATTACGGTAGAGATGCGAGGGTGTCGGAGGGTGAATTCTGTTAAGCTGTGGTCCTCTGGACAACAAAGATCTGGCTCGCCAGCCCAAACTAACCGGCAGCGCGAGAGCGCGAGCAAGGGCCGAGCTTCCCAGTCGTCATGCTGTTGGGTGCAACACCTTGAATTGTAGATCGTTGTGCTGGATTGGTTATTCTCTAATGCGGTCCTTGCTGGCGCTGCCGGTTAGTTTGGTTTGCAAGAAAGCCTGTTCCATCCAAAATGCGATCATAAAAAAATGACGATGCCTGATATCGGCATCGCCATTTCCACAATAGGTTGACCTCAATAAGGCATGCACTTAGGCTTTTTCAGCCTTCCTTTGCTCTGCATCGGCTCTGTTTCGAGCTTTGGCCTTCGCACTGGTGCCGATCTTGATAATAATGATGGCTGAGATCATCATCGAAACGGCCAGATACCAGAGCCCGTAATTGTAGTCATTGGTGATTTCTTTGACTTTGCCCATGACTGATGGACCGACTGCTCCACCGAGGTTTCCAAACGAGTTGATCATTCCAATCGATGCCGCTGCGGCCGATGCCGACAGGAACTGGTTCGGTAAGGACCAGAAAGCCGGTAAATACGCTTTCAGGCCGGTCATGGCGATCGTAAATAGAATGATGGTCATGGTCATATTACCGTGCGAAAATGGTGTCAGGAAAAGTGCCAGTGATCCGATGATGATCGGCAAGGCGGCGTGGAATGTCCGTTCGTGGGTCCTGTCCGAATTCCAGCCAACCAGAATCATCCCGATCAGAGAACCAATGGGCGGGATGATCACCAGAAAGGCCACATCTTTTATTTTCAGGTTGTACCAGCTCTCGAGGATCGATGGCATGTACATTTCCATCCCGTAATTTCCGGTGACCACAAAGAAATATGCGATTGCCAGAATCACCACGCGAGGGTTCGATAAAGCCTGCATGACTGTCATGTGGCCTGTGGTTTCCAATTGGGAATTACGCTCTTTTTCGAGTGCCGTTTCAAGGGCTTCGCGCTCTTCATGTGTCAGCCATTTGGCTTGCCGGGGCTTGTCCACCAGCTTCATCAGAACAATCATGCCAAGAATTACGGCTGGGAGGCCCCAGAACATAAAGACCCACTGCCATCCGGAAAGCCCGAACAGGGCGGCGTTCCCATTGGTGCCGATCCGCATCAGCCGCTCCGATAAAGGCGGGCTGACAACCTGGGCAATCGGCGACCCGATCATGAACAGGGCCAAGGCCTTGGTTCGATCCGATTTCGGGAACCAGTGCGTTAAAAATACGATCACGCCTGGGTAAAAACCGGCCTCGCCGAGTCCTAGCAGGAATCGAACGGTATAGAAGTGCCAGGGCTTGGTCACGAAAGCGGTCAATGAGGCCAGAATGCCCCAGGTGATCATGATTCGACTGATCCACTTTCGGGCTGACCAACGCTCGACGATCAATGTCCCAGGTATTTCCAGAAGCAGGTATCCAACAAAGAAGATACCCATCCCGTAGCCAAACGTGTCGGAATTGAAGTTTTCAAGGCGTACATCTTTTTCCATGCCCAGCTTGGCGATGGCCACGTTGGCCCGGTCGATATACGCGACAACGTAACAGACGAAAAGGAGCGGTACCAAGTGTAGATAGGCTTTACGCCTTGCGGAGTTCAAGGCCGCGTCGTTAATTTGCGTCGTCGAACTGGTCATGGGCGTGAAGATCCCCTGGGCTGGTGGCTGGTTTTGGGTTTTAAGGTCGGTCAGTGTTCTGGAGGTTTCAAAACGGCTTGATCCATGATCGTAACCGAATCGATCTGCGAGATTAACACGCTTCAACTCGGCTGGCAACCCGCCCGCCAATGGTTCGCGGTTTTATCTAGAATTCTCGTCCCTTAAGCGGGTGAATTCAAATCGGGGTTGTGATCAGATGTCGTCGTTATCTTCGAATTCTGTCGTCCCGCTCTCATCTTCTAATTCATTGGTTGGATCATCGCGCTGAAATTCATCAAGAAATTCGATCCAGCTCTCATAATCACGAAGCATTTCCTGAGCGCCCCTCAAGCCAGCTTTTTCACTGTGATAGTCGATCCGCGAATCAATCACCCCGCCTTGCCAGATTTGTTCCAGTTCGCGACGGGCGGACTGGGTTCTGTACCATTTGAGGAATCGGTTGACTTCGCGAAGCAGACGGAATGAGGACGGCGTATCGGCCACTCCTACCGAGTAGTACCACGGCTGAGAGGCGAGGTTGCCTGCCAGAATCTCGATCCGGTCCTTCCATGGGCTGTCGTGACCTGTGCAGGCCCAGTGATAGATCGGTCGATCGACAGCAAAGGCGTCCACCACGCCGTCGGCCAGGCAGTCGTGAATCCGGCCCTGATCGGAATAAGTGATGAGATTGCCAAGCCGGACGCGGCCACCGGGCATGTCGGCATTGGCGGACCATCGTACTCCGGCATCTTCAAGCGTTTTCAGAGCGGCTGGATCATTAATGCAGCCCAGGGCACGGCCATTGAGGTCGGACAGACCTTGAATTCGGGAATCACCTTTGCGGCGTGCCAGGACGAATTCGAGATAAGTATAGGTGTCGGAATAGGCCACTTTGTGATAACGGGGGCTGGGCGGGAGGGCGCTCCACATCAGGTCGGCTTCGGGTTCGTCGGCTGTGCGACCGACCCATAGAAGGTTGGTGCACTGATCCCACGGGAATTCCACGAACTGGCATTCGACACCGATCCAGCGGGCGAAGGCTTTGGCGTATTCCACGTCGAGGCCGCGCAGAGGTTCGCGACCGAATCGAAATGAAAGGCCTTTGAAGTCGGGTTCTATGGCGATCCGAACTGCACCTTTGGCCCGAATCTGATCAAGTCTGTCAAAATTTGGGTCGGATTGAACTTTTTCGGAACGAATGATGGGCTGAAGGGCTTTGCCCGGATCCCGTTCCAGCCAGATCCCTTCAAGATCCCGGCTGAGCTTGCCTGCCCTCTTGTTCTTTTCCACCAGCCGATCTGCCATGACTTGAATGGATTCGATTGTCTCGGCGACAATCCGGCTATTGGTGGAAATCTGGGCCAGTTCGGCTCTCGACGCGTCCACCACTTTCCGAAATTGTTCATCCGTATAATTCAGGGCCTTGTTGGTTCGGCTCAGGGT
Organism: Candidatus Kuenenia stuttgartensis; assembly: GCA_945874095.1. Lineage (GTDB taxonomy): Bacteria > Planctomycetota > Planctomycetia > Isosphaerales > Isosphaeraceae > QWQI01. The sequence continues at coordinate 4,594 of CAMCFM010000054.1, read as the reverse complement.
GTCGGATGCGATGGTGGCGAAATTGGCGAGCAGTTTCTCGACATCCGCCAGATTCATGATCTTAACGGCTTCGTTGCTGGACTCAGTGGCCTCGTTGGCCAGCCCCTTGATCTCCTGGGCCACCACCGAGAACGTTTTGCCATGCTCACCGGCTTTGGCTGACGCGATCTGGGCGTTGATGGAGAGCATTCGGATGGTTTTGCCGATCTGACCCACGGAGTCAAGCACGGTCTCCAGATCCACTCGTTTGTCGTCGAGCAGCCTTCGGGTCTCTTCCAGGCCCTGATCCATCTCAGAGAATGCCCCAGTCAGGCCGACATTCAGTTCACCAACAAGTTTGGTAAATGTCTCCAGAGCGACATCCACCTGATAGTTTGTGCGTTCCACAGACTGGTCGAGTTTGCCGGTCCAGCTTTGGATCTCATCAATCAACCGGTGCTGGCCGTCGAGGTCGCTGCCCACCATTTCCACACGATAGGCCAGACGCTCCTGGATCCGGGCAAGGGCGACTCGGAGATTGAGGTCGTCCAATTCGAATTGGAGATCCGAAGGGGGGCGAGTCGTGGATTCGTCCAGATTCTCGATAGGCCAAGCCATGGGTGAGCGGCTTTCGTTCTGTTTCGGAGACTTGGAGTTCTCTTTTCCATCAATTGAATTCATCCATATCATGGATGGGAAATCGGTCTGGAGCAAGTTCTTTGAATCGGCAATTTTGACGGAAGGGGCGAAATTCTCCGATTATTACGATTGATTGACTGGCCTTGGGTGAGGCGATCATCCGTCCCTGACAAGGCGTGCCGTGTCTCAAATCGTATGATGTAGCTCATGTCCCCTGACAAGACGCGCTTCGTTTCAAATCGATATGACGTAGGCCATATCCCCTGACATGACGCGCTTCGTTTCAAATCGATATGATGTAGGCCATGTCCCCTGACATGGCGGGCTTTGGATTTGTTTTAAAAAACGATGTAAATTAATTCTGTGTAACAGTTTACACATGTATTGACTAGAGGGGCAAAATCCCGCTCGATCAAGGGTGACCGGGCCAACAGAAATTCAGTTCTGAGCGTGATTAGGGTTTAATGTGTTTGGGAACGGTTCCTGTATCAGAATGGATGATAGGAAAAAGCAATTTGCGATACATTGGCACCCGACTGGACTGCGGATTGTCAATCGAATGTCTCATTCATGCTGTTTTGGAAGTAAAAGATCCCAGATTTTGATCCTATATATAAGAAAACATTTGGTAATCTCTCCATATGATGTATGATGGCCCAACCAACATGGGACTTGGATTAGAAATCAATCCGATTTTGAATTCGTTGCAGTCATGGCGATCAGATCTCAAATATATCGCATAGGAAGCGACTGACTCAAAGCCAGTCTCTCATTCCCGGTAAATCCTGCGATGAATCGGAATGTCTCTGAACATTCTGTTTAGAGAGACTTAAGACGGTTTCTGAAAATACAAGGTCTGTTGATCGTTTGATTGGCTTATGGAAATCGGATTTTCGATTCTGTCAGGGCAGTCTTGTCGTAACTCATCGAAAAGATATGTCGATAAAACAGAATGTTGGCTTGGGGGCGTCACAAGCGATATCATTACGACAGAATGAAGAATAAAACCGTTGTTTCTCTAATTTTTTTAGTCGTAAGATGAATCCAATAAATGACTTAAAAACAATAGTGCATGTTCATGGGACGTGGCGGGTGGATTTGGAACAGCGAGTCGGCTGGAAAGATTTTTTGAATATTTTTAATGAAAACCCAAAAAAGGTCTTGCAGATGTCGTTCAAAAGTATTTAAATACAGAAGTGATGGTGAGAGACATTTCCACCTAAACCACCTCAAAAAATTCAAGCGAGTGAAAAATGGGACGCCCCAAAGCTGTTAGGACCGAGAAGCCATTGAAGTCATCCTCAGGCGATAAAAAGTCACGTGGTAAGCGATATGGCGATGTCGAAAAGGCTAGAATTTTAGAGCAGGCGCTGGCCGAAATCAAAGATGGTGGCCAGATCACCAAAATTGCCGAGAAATTGGGCGTGACATTCTTTACGCTGAAGACATGGCTGAAAGAATCTGGTTCCTCCAAGGATTCAGGTGGAGCCATTGCTCAGAAGCGTGGTCGTGGCCGTCCAAAGGGCTCGCTCAAGAAAACAGTTGTTGCACCTGCTGCAACCACTGAAGCCGGCGACTCTGTGGCTGTTGTAAAAGTACCTGGCAAGCGTGGCCGCAAACCTGGCTCCACCAAAGCCGCAGCTTCGGCCGCTTCCGCCTCCTCTACGGATTCCATCAAGAATCTTGAGCAGAAGCTTGAAGAACTGACACGTCGGTACATCAATCTCGCCCACCTTTACGGCGAAATTTCCTCCAAGATTGGCTCAAACAAAGTCTGAGTTGAATCGTACTTTTCGATTCTGACCTGATTTTGCTGACCCATGAATATTGGCCAGAATGCTCTCGATTGATCGAGGCATTCTGGTCTTTATGATTCATCCAAGCCGACGTTTTTTTTGTAACACAAGGACCTTTATAACCCGAGTTCTTAAGAATCGTGATGTTTTTGATTCACGTGACGCGTTTCTTCCTGCATGTCCTGATAAAACGGCTCATCCTTGGAGTCAGACCGTATAACACTTGAAATATATAAGATTTAAGCATAAAGTAGAACCTGTACATTTCTCTCAAATTCAGGATCGCTTGATATCATTCATCCTTTCGTTTCGCCTTTCAAACCATCCCCCATTTTAAAGTTCGGAGACTCTGAAAAATTATGAAATTTGGCCGAACCCAGCGTTCCGCGCTGAACTTTATCTCATCGTTTGGGCTTACAGCCGTTACGTTTGCAACAGCCATGATCTCTTCACGTCTCGTGCTTTCGAAAATTGGAGACGAACGCTTCGGCGCTTTTCGCTCACTCTTTGAACTCTTCGGATATCTCAATCTCTTCGATGCCGGACTTTCCGCAAGCCTCAGGCCCCTGCTCGCCCAATCAATTTCCCAAAATCAGCCCCAAAGGCTCCACCGGATCCTTCGACTTGCCAGATATTCTTATCGAGCTGGAATGTCGATCGCCATTCTCATCGGACTCATATTCACAGGCTGCATCGTATTTGTGATCCCAGTCTCCAATCAAAACCAGCTAGATCTCAAAATCGCCTCGCTCATTTTCACTCTCGGCCTGATCAATATCTGGTTTGGACCGATCAGAACCATCTGCGAGTCGCTTCAGCAATCTTTCCTCCTAAATCTCTCGCTCATCGTTCAATCGCTTTGCATCACATTCACCACCATGTTCACCTGTACCTATTTTCCCACTTGGGGCATTTCAGCACAGGCATTGAGCGTGGTCCTATGGGTTTTCTTCTTTAATCTGGTCATAAAAATGGTTGTCGCCAGACTCGATCATGAAATTTTGAGGCCCTCGATTTCAGAGCCTCTTGATCAGGATGAGTCTCTCCATGACCTGTTTCGCAATAGTCGCGACTCATTTATTCTGATGCTCGCCGGTCGGGCCAGCCTTCAATCCAATAGTCTGATTCTTGGACTTTTCGCAGGTCAGACAGATGTCACAAAGCTTTATGCCACACAGCGGCTTTTCGACGTCATTCAATCCCAGCTCTTCGCCGTGGGAAATGCTTCATGGGCCGCTTTAGCCGAGATTTTTCATCAAAATCGTCTCGATTTATTTCGCACCAGAGTCACTCAACTTGTGCGTCTGATACTTGTCATGGCTGTCTCCACCGTCGTGCCTGTTGTTTGTTTTAACGAGATTTTCGTTGCTCTCTGGGTCGGTGCCGATCGTTACGGCGGGCTTTTGCTCTCCGTTCTCCTTGCTGCAAACACTTTCGCACTGGCTTTTACCGTCTTCAGCACCTGGTGTCTCACCGGGACAGGGCATTTGAATGCGATTATCCGAATGACAATCGTGACCACCATTTTCGATATCATCGCAACACTAGTTTTTACCAGGATATTGGGCTTGATCGGCCCCATTCTTGGCTCATGTTCCGCCTTTTATCTCTGTTCCCTGCCTTGGCACGCCCGATTATTATCCTCCCAATTTCAGATCAGCCGCAAGGATCTCATCAAATCCGTTGCGGCTCCGCTCCTCATGGCCCCACCATACGCCTTTCTGATCATTTTGTTGAAACAGGTGGTCCACGTCGATCACTGGTTTTCCCTGGCCTTGATCATGACAGGCCCGATCCTGATTTATCTCATTGCAGCCATTCTGTTCGTACTCGATAAACAAGATCGGCAAATACTCCTCAAACGCTTTGGATTCGCAAATTGATTGGTCGTCGCCCTCGCTGAAATCGTGCATCCTCTAAATCACCGCTGAAGTGGTTCCTGAAATCAGAATTTGATAAACGCCAGGCTGAAGCACCGTCGTTGTCACTTTTTCCACCTTTGTTTTGTTCCCGACACATTTGGCTCCAAATGTATTACCCGTCAAATATTTCACCGCCTTTGTGATGGCCGCCATCACCACTTCGGTTTTGGCAGTCTGAGCGACTCTTAATGTGACTCGAGCTGCCACCTCTAAAACAATCACAGCCGTTGTCGTTGACGACAGGATTGGCACGGATTT
>CAMCFM010000053.1 GCA_945874095.1 Candidatus Kuenenia stuttgartensis | reverse complement strand
TTGAATTTCAAGAGAACGTGACGTGTATCAACTCAGGCCATTCCAAAATACCGACCTGGCCGGTATCGTGTCGGTGTGGAATCGCCTGATGTCGGGGCCAAATATTGCCGTTCCGATTTCCAATACGGAATTCGATCTTTTTGTCGTTTCAAGACCTTATTTCTTTCATCGCGATCTGATCGTAGCGACTTACGAAAAAACCGGCGAGATTGCGGGCTTCGTTCACTGCGGTTTCGGGCCAGAAGATCCACTCAAATTCTGTCGCTACTTAAGCCATGACCTTGGCACCATTGCCATGCTCTGTGCGCCTCATGATCCAATCCTTGAGGATCAATTGATTCAGGCCGGCATCGGGCATCTTAAGTCGTTAGGCTCCAAGGTGATTTATGGTGGGGGCCGGCATCCGCTCAACCCGTTTTATTGGAGTATCTATGGCGGGAGCGAGTTTTCTGGATTCCTCGAGAGTCAGCCAGCCACCCTTCAAGCCTTTCAAAGGAACGGGTTCAAAGAATCGGCCTCAAGCGTTCTCTTTGAATTTGATCTGGCGAAAACGGAACCCAGACATCTCAAAAACATCATGCTGAAACGTGAATCCCGGGTTCATATTCTCGAAGACGAGAATCCAGAAGAAAATTGGTCGGCCCTTGCAGTCGAAGCGTTCCACCCGTTGGTGGTGCAGATTCTGGATAAGGCAGAAAAGGCTGTGATTGCACGCTCATGTCTTTGGCCCATGTCTGTTTATGGTCGTCGCGAGGGAGTTTCGAGAATCGGCCTGATTGACGTGATTGTGGACGACGACCATCGCCGTAAAGGCTATGGCCGGCTATTGATCACAGAGTCCATCAAGTGTGCCTCTGGACTAAGTTACGATATTTTGTGTGTTCAGACCGATTCCACCAATCTCGCGGCGATTAAGCTTTACGAGCAATCCGGATTTGTGCAAACCGAAACCGCTCGATTATTTCGTTTGGCCGATTGAGACTTCCGGCATATCCTCAGCCGCAAATTTTCGGCCATATCGGATCATGATCTGATCCCACAATCGTGGACAAGCCCAAGCGACATGTGCGATAAGCCATGGCTTCCACGTCGGATAGAGCAGGGGCCTGGAATGCCCTCTGACGATCCCCCGAACGATACCGGCCACCACTGCTTCCGTCGATTCCGCATGCTTGCCGCGAACGGAAGTCCTGCCCTCGCCAGCGGTTTCACGGAATTCGGAAACGGTTCTGCCCGGGCAGGCCGCCCATACGGAAACACCGGTCCCTGCGAGTTCTGGTCGAAGACTTTTCACGAGACCGTTGATGGCATGTTTCGCGGCTGTATAAGTGGCAGAATAGGGGAGCCCGACCTCGCCCAGAATCGACGAAATTTGAACAATCTGGCCTGACCCATTCGGCTTCATCCAGGCTATGGATTTTGCAGTCAGGTCGAAAACGGCTTCGACATCCACCTGGAAAATTTTCTGGATGACCGCAAAGTTGCTCTCTTCAAACCGGCAGTAAGTTCCAAAGCCGGCATTGTTTATGATCAGATCAAGCTGGCTGAAATTCTGGAGGGCGAAGTTCCAGAGCCGTTCGCGATCGTCAGGGCTGGCCAGATCGGCTGCAAAGGGGATGACCTTGCCGTCAGGAAATTCGGAAGCAAGTTTTTCGAGACGATCTAGCCTGCGTGCTGTTGCAATGATCCTGAGGTCTTTTAAGTCCTTGTGGCAATAGAGTTGTCGAACAAGCTCCATGCCGATTCCAGAACTGGCTCCCGTGATCAGGGCGGTTTTGGGAAAGCGATTCGATTTCAAAAAGATCTCCGGAATTCAGAGGGCGTGATTTTTTGGTTTTGAGGGTTATCGTAACAAGTTGTGGGAGTAGGGAGTAAGCCAATCTTTCTGAATTTGTTGAGGGGGATCGTAGAATTGGCAGTAATCCGAAGATTGGGTTAAAAACAGCCAAACGATCTTGACGGGGGGCGACTGTTTCTGTATAAATGTTTTCAGCACACGGTGGGTGTGGCCTAGCGGTTAAGGCACCAGATTGTGGATCTGGATATCGCGGGTTCGAATCCCGTCATCCACCCTTGTCTAAAGAGAAGCGACCCAATTGGGTCGCTTTTTTCTTTTTATTCGGCACAGTTTCACTTTGCATGTTATGATTTGGCACGAATAGGGTTTACAGCAAAATTAGGGAATCTTCGCGTTTGAGCGAGATTTCTGATTGAGGTTGTCCTATCTATGCGAGTAGGCGCGTAAATTGCGTCTTATGCTGGCATTTCAATCGAATTCTTGGTCATTCAGTGAGTGGAGGCGGTACCGTTGGCTTCGTCACAAGAACAATCCGCAACATGGGAATCTGCACTGGGCCGCGTGCGGCTTCCGTTGTCCGTCGAGATCGACGGCCGCGGGACTGTGACCATTCCGGCGATATCACCTGATGACCTTGGCAGCCCGGGCTTTAAGCAGAGCCACGGTTGCCGATACGCTTTGATGTCGGGTGCGATGGCGAACGGGATTGCATCGGTAGACCTTGTCAGGTCAATGGTTAGGGCCGGTTTTGTCGGTGCATTCGGGGCGGCTGGCCTGGGCTTGCCTGAAGTAGTCAAAGCCGTCGATCAACTGCACCACGACCTGGGCGATGCTCCGGGCTGGGGTGTGAACCTGATCCACAACCCATCGGAACCTGCCCTGGAATGGGCGATTGCCGACACTCTGGTTCAGACCGGTGTCAAGCTTGTGGAAGCATCGGCTTACCTCAATATCTCACCAGCCATTGTTTACTACCGGGCCAGAGGTCTGAGACGTGACCCGGCCACGGGAGCGATTGTGACCGGTCACCGAGTGATCGGAAAAGTCTCACGCGTGGAAGTGGCCAAGCGATTTTTGGCACCTCCGCCGCAGTCGATGCTCGCTGACCTGGTTCGCGATGGCCACATCACAGCCCAACAGGCCGAACTGGCGAGCCAGCTTCCATTGGCTGATGACCTCACGGCTGAAGCCGATTCAGGTGGCCACACGGACAATCAACCCGCCGTGGTGCTTTTCCCGACGATGATCGCTCTGAGGGATCACCTTTCGAAGGAGTTTCCAGCAGTTGCCAAGGTCAGGGTCGGTGCAGCGGGCGGGATTTCGACACCTCACGCTGTGGCTGGAGCACTGACGATGGGTGCCGACTATGTCGTCACAGGCTCGATCAATCAGGCTTGCCTGGAGAGTGGTTCGTCGGACATAGTTCGCAAGATGCTGGCCGAAACGCGTCAGGCTGAAGTCACGATGGCACCAGCGGCCGACATGTTCGAGATGGGTGTGAAGGTTCAGGTCCTGAAGCGAGGCACCCTGTTTGCGATGCGTGCCCATAAGCTTTACGAGCTTTACAGAGCATACGACTCACTGGAAAGCCTGCCTGAGAAAGAACGTCTGAATCTTGAGAACACCGTTTTCAAGAAGCCGATCGATCAGGTCTGGACTGAGACTGCGGAATTCTTCAAGCACCGTGACCCAGAGCAACTGGAGCGGGCTGCAAAAGACTCCAAGTATCGCATGGCACTGGTGTTCCGCTGGTATTTGGGCCAATCCTCACGCTGGGCGAATCGTGGTGTGCCGGATCGGACCATGGACTATCAGGTTTGGTGTGGCCCGGCCATGGCCGCCTTCAATGACTGGGCCCGAGGGAGTTTTCTCGATGATCCAGCCCAACGCACAGCTCCTCTGGTGAACCTCAATCTGCTCTATGCGGCTTCGGTTCTGCTTAGAGCCCGTGTCGGTCAGCTTCAAGGGCTGATTCTGCCACCCGGTGTGCCGAATCCCCGGCCCAAGACCAGCAACGAACTGGACAGTTTGCTGAGCGAGGCTCAAAGCCAGCCCCGCATCGCTTCCAAGCAACAAGCGGCTTCAGCCCTGGGCTAAGCCAATCCGATCCCTGCTCGCCATCGTGCATCAAAATCTCATCTGGTTTTTGTCGAGACGATCCACTTGACCCGCAATCAAAACGCTACCGTGACTGAATCGCAAGCCGGGCAAAAGCCTGAACATCATTCAGGCGATGTTCCAATCGCCATTGTGGGGATGGCTTGTCTGTTCCCTCAGGCCGACTCGCCGGCCGGTTTCTGGTCGAATATCCTCGAAGGCCGCGACTCGATTCGCGAAGTTCCGATGACTCACTGGAGCGCATCCGAATACTTCGATGCGGATCCCAAAGCGCCGGACATGACCTACAGCAAGCGAGGGGCGTTTCTTGACCCCGTCGACTTCGCTCCTCTCGATTTTGGGATCGCCCCTAAAAATCTTGAAGCCATCGACACCACCCAGCTGCTGGGCCTGATGGTGGCTCGCGATGCTCTGGCAGACTCAGGTTATGGCTCGGCTGGGAAGACTTTCAACCGCCACCGCGCTTCGGTGATTCTGGGCGTGACCGGTACCTTGGAAATGGTCATTCCGCTGGGTGCTCGTCTAGGTCACCCAATCTGGCGCAAGTCGCTGGCCGATTGCGGCGTGGATCCTGAAACCGCTGAAAAAGTGGTCGGACGCATCGGCGAACATTACAGCGCCTGGCAAGAGAACTCGTTCCCTGGCCTATTGGGGAACGTGACCGCTGGGCGGATCGCCAATCGTCTCGATCTTGGTGGGACAAACTGCGTGGTTGACGCGGCTTGCGCGAGTTCGCTCGGGGCCGTTCACCTGGCTCAGATGGAATTGGCCACAGGCCGGTCGGACTTGGTGGTGACGGGTGGCTTTGATACCTTCAACGATATCTTCATGTTCATGTGCTTCAGCAAGACTCCTGCTCTATCAAAGACAGGACATGCACGGCCATTCGATCAATCGGCCGACGGAACCTCGCTGGGCGAAGGTCTGGGTGCAGTCGTTTTGAAGCGACTTTCGGATGCCGAACGAGATGGCGACCGGATTTACGCCGTTATTCGTGGTGTGGGAACATCGAGCGACGGGATTGGTCAGGCGGTTTATGCTCCCAAGGCTGAAGGTCAGGTTCGCTGCCTGAAAACAGCTTATGAAGTGGCTGGAGTGGATCCAGCAACGGTCGAGCTTGTGGAAGCTCACGGAACAGGCACCAAAGTGGGCGACGGCATCGAGGTGAAAGCCCTTGCCGAGGTCTATCGCGAGTTCGCCAAAGAAGGCGCAGGCCGCTGGTGTGCAGTGGGTTCCGTCAAGTCTCAGATTGGTCACGCCAAGGCAGCAGCCGGTGTGGCAGGTTTGATCAAAGCGGCTTTATCGCTCCATAACAAGGTGATTCCACCGACTATCAAGGTGGAAAACCCGGCTGAAGAGATTTCTGTTGGCGATTCCCCATTCTACGTGCCGACCCAGCCCCGGCCTTGGCCCAATAATCCGAAGCATCCCCGACGAGCTGGGGTGAGTGCATTTGGATTCGGTGGCTCGAATTTCCATGCCGTGCTTGAAGAGCATGGTCCGAAGGCCAGCGAAATTGGCTGGTGCGATGACATTGATCTGTGGACTCTGACAGGTGATACGCCTGATGAGATCCTCCAGATGGTCGAGAAGGCTCCTGAATCGGCCAAGTGGTCCGCACTTCAGCGACTGGCGGCCCATGGCCGAACCGCATCAGCTTCAGCTAAGAACAAGACGTGGCGACTGTCGGTGGTTCTGAAACGCGATCAGGATTGGTCGAAGCAGCGTCAGTCGATTCTGGATGGCCTACAGGCCTCCAAATCGGCTCCGAAAAAGCTCGTCAATTCCCCTGACGGCTGGTACTTGGGGCAAGGTCCTGCCAGTGGTCGGCTTGCCCTAGTTTTCACAGGGCAGGGGGCCCAGAAGGTGGGCATGTTGCGCGACGCTGCATGTCGGTTCCCACTTCTGGCACAGACTTTGGATGAAGCCGACCTGGTTGCTGGCCGGCCTTCGGGATTCTTGGTCTCCAAGATCTATCCAACCCATCTTTGGAACGATACCGCCAAGGCGAATGCTGAGGCGGAGCTGACCCGAACTGACGTGGCTCAGCCTGCCCTTGCAGCCCTTGGTTTTGGTCTGGCCCGTGTGCTTGGCGATTTTGGAGTGGCTCCACATGCTCTGGCTGGCCATAGTCTTGGCGAGTTGACGGCTCTGGCTGCTGCGGGCCGAATCATGCCAAAGCAGATTCATAAACTGGTGGAAATTCGCGGAAAAGCGATGAGCAAGGCCGCAGATGCAGCCAACGCCCGTAACGGCAAGGGTGGAATGCTGGCCATACTGGCTGAGGAATCGGCTTGGGCAGGCCTGCTTCAGGCTGCTCCATTTGCAGGTCAGGTGACTGTTGCGAATCGTAATGCTCCGAATCAGACAGTGGTTGCTGGCTCATCCGCTTTGCTTGAACAGTTAGCCAAAAAGCTTGGCGACCTGAAGATCAGGTTCAAGATGCTGCCAGTGGATTCCGCATTCCACAGCCCCTGGGTTCAGGAAGCGAGTCGCGAGCTGGCAAGTGCATTGGCCTCTGTCCCATGGCGGACAAGCCCTCGGGCCGTCTATCAAAACACCACGGCCAAGCCATATCCAGACGACTCGGCTACAGCCTCAGACCTCCTGTCAAACCAACTGGCGTGTCAGGTAGACTTTGTGGGAATGGTTCGCCAGATGGAAGCCGATGGTTGTACCACCTTCCTCGAGGTGGGACCTGACTCACGACTTGCTGGACTGATCCGTCAGTCGCTGGCCCGTCCGGAAGACTCCGAGGTTTTTGCGATCTCTGAGGTCGCTGAAACAACGCCTTCGAAGGGCATATTGGATCTGGCCCGGACGCTGGCCCGATTGTGGGCGGGTGGTCATGGGGTGGCTCTGGAAAAATGGCAGCCAGCCCAGACGGCCATCCGTGTGGCCCCTGAGAAGAAGACTTTGACGGTACCTCTGAGCGGAGCCAACCTGAGACCGAATCCAGCCACGATGCCTGTGGTGGTCAAGCCCAAGGCGGCTCCGGTTGTTGAGGCTCTGAAGATCGAACAAAAGCCTGAAAAACTGGTACTTGAGTCCACTCCAGCACCAGAAGTTTCAAAAGTGCTCTTGGCAAATGAACCAAAAAACACCAGAATTCCTAGTTCGCCTGGTTCGCCTAAATTGACAAGCTCGCGATTTCGGTTGGAATCGACTGAATCGCCAGTGAAGTCAGTAGAGAATCGAATCAGCCCAGTGTCCGGCTCCCCCGAGTTGAAGGAAAGCTCTCGAATGACACCGTTCGAAACCAAAGCAGGGCCTGTGAAGGCACAGCAATCACCACCTGCAAACACCCTGATTGCGCTTCAGAAACTGATGGAGCAGACGGCCGCTGTGCACGCCCAGTTTCTGGCGACCCAGCGACATGCACAAGAGACGGTTCGCATGTTGCTTGGCGGTGGCCAGATTGTTCAGAATATGTCTGAACCACAGCAAACCAATGGGGTTCATGCCTTTAATGGTGGGAATGGCCAGCATTCCAAACCAGCCCCAGCCCCTCAATCGATGCCCATGACATTTGCGGCCGTAGCCCCTGCGGCACCCGCCCATGTGACAGAGCCTGTGGCATCCACCGGGATGCCGATCCCTTCTCCAAGCACAGTTTACTCCGCACCGGCACCGATGGTGATGGCTGTGGAAGAGGCTGAAGAAGACGTCTTTGCCGCTCCTGCCGCATGGACACCACCCGTTGCCGCACCTGCCCCTCAGCCTGTGGCTGCACCTGTTGCCGCCGCCGCACCTTCCGGGAATGCCGCGCCGAGTGCTCTGGCTGTGATTCTTCTGGAAATCGTCTCCGAGAAGACCGGCTACCCTCTGGAAATGCTCGACCTCGATCAGCAGCTTGACGCCGATCTTGGGATCGATTCGATCAAACGGGTCGAGATTCTCTCGGCCATTCAAGAGCGTCGCAGCGACCTCCCGCATGTCCGCACCGACCAGTTCGGCGCCCTTCGCCGCCTGCGTGATGTGGTCGAACTGCTGGACGCGACTGCTCCAGCTGTTGCCGCTGCACCAGCTCCTCAACCAGTCTCTGTGGTTCCGGTTGCCCCTGTGGCTCCAGTTGCGGCTGCTCCGGCTGCCAACACGGACGCACTGGCCGCGATCATCAAGGAGATCATCTCTGAAAAGACTGGCTATCCAGTCGAGATGCTTGATCTGGACCTTCAGCTCGACACCGACCTGGGCATTGACTCGATCAAACGGGTCGAGATTCTCTCGTCGATCCAGGAGCGGATGCCGAACATCCCCCACATTCGTACCGACCAGTTCGGGGCCCTTGTGACCCTTCGGGACATTATCAAAGCCCTGGCCGACCTCGACCCGACTCCGCCCGATGGATCAGGTGGTCCGGGCGGCCATGCCGGTTCTGCTGGTTCGAGCAGCGATCGGCCAGCGGTTCGCGAAGTGTCATCAAGCTCTGTCAGGACCTCACGGCTTGCCGTGAAGTCCATGGACGAATCCGAGCCGAGGGCGTCATTCACGCCCCCTGCCGGTTCGCAGGTCTGGATTCTGGGCTCTGAGAGCGACTTTACAGCTGCTCTGGCTGATCAATGGAATTCTCGAGGGGTTCAGGCCACAGTGATTCGTCCTGACGAAGTGGATCGGGCTGAACCGCCCGACAGGCTTCTCGGACTTGTCCTGACCACTTCCAATAGCTACGACCACGCGGCCTTTGGCCGCGTTTTGCGTCTCGTACAGAAGGTTTCAAAGCCTTTACGGGCAACGGCTCAGGAATCATTCGGATTCGTGGCCGCCATTACCCTTCTGGACGGTCGGTTCGGGTTCGAGACGGATCCAGCCGAATCGGAAGACCTGGCTGGCTGGCCAACAGCCTCGCTTTCAGGGCTGGTCAAAACACTGGCCTGGGAATGGTCGGACGTTGCCGCCCGAATCCTGGATGTGGATCCACGATGGGCTGAATGGAGAAGTGCCGAGGCCGCTGCCCGAGTGGTCGACGAGCTCCTGACCGACGGTCCTGTGGAACGAGGCCTATCAGATCGTGAGCCGGGTGTCACTGTGGAGACCGCTCTGGAGCCTCTTCCCCGCTCAGGTTCAGCCGACATTGAATCACTCAGGGTCATCTTCGCTCCTGGAGATCTCGTGGTGGTCACCGGCGGTGCCCGTGGTGTGACGGCCGAAGTGGCTGCCGCCTTTGCAGAAGCCGCTCAGCCGACCCTTCTATTGTTAGGCCGAAGTGCTGAACCTGGCCCTGAGGCGGAAGGTCTGGCAGGGTGCAAGACGGAGTCGGAACTGGTCGGTGCACTGGCTCGCCAGAATACAGCCAAACGACTGCCTGCGCAGCTTGTGGCTGAGGCTCGCCGGACATTGGCTGATCGTGAAGTGCGTCAGAACCTGGAGCGATTCCGTCAGTTTGGGGCCAAAGTGGTTTATCGGGCAGTGGATCTTCAGAATGGGGAAGCTGTTGGAAAGGCCTTGGCTGAAGCAGCCCGGACGATTGGTCCAATTCGTGGGGTGATTCATGGCGCGGGCGTACTCGCCGACAAACGGGTGGAAGACCTGACTGCCGACGCCTGCGCCCCTGTCCTGGAGACCAAAGTGCGTGGCCTTTTGAACGTGCTCCAAGGTGTGGACCCGACCAGCCTTCGATTCGTCTCCCTCTTCTCGTCCATCACCGCCCGCGTGGGCAGGACCGGTCAGGCCGCTTATGCCGCCGCCAACGAGATGCTCAATAAGCTGGCCATTCATCAGTCACGCCTCTATCCCAACTGCCGATGGCTATCTCTGGGCTGGGGCCCATGGGATGGAGGGATGGTCACGCCTGCTCTGAAGAAGGTGTTTGCCTCGGAAGGCGTCGGGCTGATCCCACTCGTAGGCGGTTCCTGGACACTTTTGGAACTGATCGGTGGAACGCCTTCGAACGCTTCCGGGGTGGAAATTCTGGTACTGGAGGGCGAAGGGCGGCCCATCATCCCAAGCCGGAAAGTGCCTGAGCAGGCTCCGAAGCCGAAGGGGCTGAATGGCCGGTTTGAAAAGCCGGGTCGGTCGCCGAGCGCCCGGATGGTCTGGGAGAAGCCGGCTTCGCTCGAAGAATGGCCTGTTTTGAAGCACCACGTGATCGACGGTGCAGCCGTCATCCCCACGGCATTGCTCACGGAATGGATGGTTGAGGCCGCCATGCACGTACTGCCAGGCCTTGATCTGGCCCGGGTGGAATCCATGAAAGTCCTCAAGGGCGTCATCCTTCGTGGAGACGGCCCCGCCCAGCTTCAAGCCTGGGTCGATGAAGTCATTCAGTCGCAAGATGGTCAGGTAACAGCTCTGGTAGCGATCAGAGGCGTGAAGGCCGGTTCGGATCGCGTTCTGGATCATGCCAGAGCCCGTGTGATCCTTTCCCCCGAAAGCCCTCAAATTCAGGCCCCAGCCTGGCTTGGCCATCAGCCGAAGCAGGTCTGGCCGAATCCTTATCAGAACCTCCTGTTCCACGGACGCGAATTTCAGGCCCTTTCAGGCCCCGTCGGCTACGACGAGACCTCGTTCGTAGGTGGATTGGCACGTGGGAGTCAGCCTGCCGGATGGTTCAAGTCTCCATCAAGGCTGCACTGGGTGGTCGATCCACTGGTCCTCGACGTGATCATGCAGGGGCTGTGTGCCTGGCCGAAGATGACCGGAACGCACTTCAGCCTGCCGATGGGTTTTGAGTCACTCCAGTGGAGAAGCGTGCCTCCCGAGGCTTACGCTCAGGGCGGTGTCGCCTTACGTCTGGAGCGGCGTACAGCTCACGAAGTTCGGGCCGACGCCGTAGTCTGGGATGCAGCCGGGCACCTGATCGGCCGGGTGGATGGGATTCATGGGATTCTCGATGCCCACCTTGCGGAAGCCTTTCTGTCGAATACGATCTCTCAGGCGAGTGGGTGCTGAACGTTGGAACCTCCTCGAAATTCACCTGGCCAGACACCCTTGAATCACCCTGAAGCCGAACCGATCGCAATCGTCGGGATGGGTCTTGTATTCCCGGGCGCTGATACGCCTGAGGCGTTCTGGGACCTGGTCTCAAACGCTCGCTGCATGGCCGGTCGGATTCAGCCGAACCGCTGGCCAGTCGATCCTGCCCGGCTTTTCGACCCCAACGGGATCAAGCAGGACGCCGTCTACAGCCTTTCCGCCTGCCTGATCAGCGACGACTGGATGCCGAACAGCGAAGGGGTTCCGCTCCCACCCGACGTAGCCACGGGAACCCTCGACCCGATCTTCGGCATGGCTGTTCATGCCGCCGCCGCTGCCTGGAGAGGGGCTGTCACCCATACGATTGACCGCGATAAGGTCTCGGTCATCCTTGGCAATATCGCTCTGCCTACGGAATCGACCGCCGCGTGGTCTCAGGACCTGTTCGCTTGCGAGATGGCCAGAAGGCAAGAGCTGGAACGCCCTCTGGGAACGCAGAATCCTTGGAATCGCGATCCAGTGGCTTTGCCTGCAAGGCTTATATCAAAATCTCTACGCCTGGGCGGCCGATCGTTTACGCTTGATGCTGCGTGTGCTTCGTCGCTATACGCCCTGAGGCTGGCGATGGACGAACTCCGGTCCCGACGTGCCGACGCCGTTCTGGCGGGCGGATTGTCCCGGCCAGACTGCCTCTATACCCAAATGGGTTTCGCCCAGCTTCACGCTCTGAGCAGCGGAGGAGTGCCCAGGCCGTTCGATCACCGCGGCGACGGCCTTGTGGTAGGCGAAGGGGCTGGGATCTTTTTGCTCAAGCGGCTGGATGATGCCATTCAGCAGGGCGACCGGATATTGGGCGTATTGAGGGCCGTCGGGCTATCCAACGACGTCTCAGGAGCCCTTCTGGCACCGAGTTCTGAAGGCCAGTTGCGCGCGATGCGGGCTGCGTACGAAGAATCAGGCCTGATTCCAGAGCAGATAGACACCATTGAATGCCACGCCACAGGCACTCCGGTTGGCGACACTGAAGAATTCAAGAGCCTCAAAACCCTCTGGGCCGATGCCCAATCGAAGCCTTCCGGATGCGTTCTGGGGTCGGTCAAATCCAACATCGGCCACGGCCTGACCTCTGCCGGAGCGGCTGGGCTCGCCAAACTCCTCCTGGCCTTTCAGCATGAGACCATCCCTCCTACGGCCAACTACGAGAAGCCGCGTCAGACCCTTGACCTGGCCGACAGTCCCTTCCGTGTCCTGAGCCAGTCTGAGCCATGGCCCCGCCGCAATGCCCGGACACCTCGCCGGGCCGCCTTAAGTGGCTTTGGTTTCGGCGGGATCAATGCCCACCTGATCGTGGAAGAATACCTTGGCCAGACGTACACTAAAGTCATTGAAGCCACCCCGAATTCAAGCCCATCCGCTAGTATTGCGATCTCCGGCCTGGGTGGCCGCATGGGCGACTATCAGGGCGTGAATGCACTGACCTCGGCCCTGGTGCATGGGAAGTTGGACACGCCTGTCATTCCAAGCCACTGGTACGGTGTCGGCGAGCCTTGTTCCACGCCTGACCCAAGCGGCCTGAATCCGGCTGTGGCGGGCTGGATTGCCGATACGGTGGATGTCCCGATTGGCCGGTTCCGGATCCCTCCCTCAGAGCTTGAAGAAATCCTGCCTCAGCAGGCCATGATCCTGAACGCTGCCCACGAGGCCGCCCAGCAGGCTGGATGGCTTGGCCGAGGCTCTGAGATGAGGCTCCGCACAGCGGTCCTACTGGGCGTTTCGCTCGATCAGGGCACAAATCACTTTCAGCTTCGCTGGACTCTGACCGATCCGCAAGCCACCGATGTTCGTCCCACGCTTGGTTTGAAGCAGGCTCGCGATACTCTGGGGCCTCCTCTGACAGCCAACCGCGTGATGGGGAATCTGGCCTCGATCGCTGCCAGCCGACTGGCTCGCGAGTTCCGCCTGGGTGGGCCCAGTTTTACGATCTCCGAAGGGCCCGATGCAGGGATGACCGCCCTTGAGGTGGCCTGTGGATGGATTGAATCAGGCCTGGTGGACGAAGCTCTGGTCGGGGCCGTGGACTTGACCAGCGACCTCCGCCACGCTTGGGCCGAATGGCTTGCCAGCCGCGATGCGAGTGGCTTCGCTGGCCGGATTGTGATGTGCGATGCCGCTCTGGCCGTGATCCTGAAACGGGCTGATTTGCCCCAGATTTCGCCCCCTCTGGCCTATCTTGCACTCGAGCCTAACGACCAGTCCGCCCCCATTCAGCCCACATTTCACCAGCTCTCCGCTCAGGAGCCGATCTATGCCGGTGCTGCGACATCCCTGATGGAATGGACGCGTCATCTGCTCGGCCTGGTCCGCAAAATTGAGCCTGTTGAGGGCGTTGTTCTGAGCGACGACAACGACCTGCAGGGGGCCTCCAAACAGTCCCGATTCTGGATGGCCGAGACTTCATCCGAACCCCGTCAGGCTGTGTTGCCGGCAACCCGTTCCAACCAGTTCCATCGGCTTTCAGAGAATCTGGAGACCACCCACAGCCACTTCGAGAGCCTTGAAACGACCGACCCTGTCGGCCTCTTCCTGCTCGACGCTCCCAATCGGGCTGACCTCATCCAGCAGGTTCAAAGCCTTTCGCTCTGGCTTCGTTCGCCCGATCAGGCCGGCCTATCGCCTGCTAAACTGGCCGCCCGCTGGTGGCACAGCTTTGAGCGTTCTGAACTGTTCGGTGCCGAGCGGCTTTCGATGGTGCTTTGGAAGGCTGAGGACGCCCCCGAGCTCTTGGATCAGGCCATTGGCCACATCCAATCCGGCAATGCTCATGGGCCGAGCCGTGTTCTGAGCCAGTCCGACACCATTTATGAGCCTGCCTCAGCCGTCTCTGGCGACATGGCCTTCGTCTTCCCCGGCATGGGCAACGCCTTTGCAGGGATGGGCCGGGAGCTTTCTGCACGCTGGCCGAGCCTGTTCGACTCCACCTGCCAAAGCTGGTCCACACCTCGTGCCGAGCTTCTCCCAGGCCTGTTCTGGGATAGCGAAGTGCCGGCCCATGCCGACGACCACAGCGACCTGATCTTCGGCCAGGCTGCTCTGGGGACGGCTGTTTCCGACTTCGTACG
>CAMCFM010000052.1 GCA_945874095.1 Candidatus Kuenenia stuttgartensis | reverse complement strand
TGCCCGATTGGCGAAAAATATTTGCCAAGGCTGAACGAGATTGCCAAGGAATATGACTCCAAGGGGATCAAATTCTTTGGACTGGCGTCCAACAGTGGAGATTCGCCGGAAGATCTGAAAAAATGGGCGGTTGAGAACAAGCTCAGCTTCCAGATTCTACACGACAAACGCAACGTGATTGCAGATGCTTTGCTGGTCGACCGTACCAATGAAGTGATTGTGGCGGATGGGATGGCCCAGATTCGCTATCGTGGGGCCATCGACGATCAATATGGCTACAAAACCACTCGCGAGAAGCCTGAACACAATTACCTGAAAGACGCTCTCGATGCCGTTGTCGAAAAGCAGCTTAACAAGATTTCGTCCAAGGGGACGGAAGTGGCGGGTTGCAAGCTGACGAAAGTGGCTCCGGAACCATCGAAGCTCGATGGGCTTGAGCGCGTTCGTGGAGTCTCAGACGAGATTGCGGAGTTTTACGACAAAAACGAGCCTGCTCCGGAAGTCGGTCAGGTGAATTACGCTGAGCATGTGGCCTCGATCATCCAAAACAAGTGCCAGAACTGCCACAGGCCAGGCCAGGTCGGTGGGTTCTCGTTGACAACTTATGATGATGTGCGGAAAAAGTCGGCCATGATTGGCGAAGTGGTGGACGACCGGCGGATGCCTCCGTGGCATGCTGACCCACGCTTTGGCCATTTCTCGAACGATCGCCACCTCTCTGCCAAAGACAGGGCGACGATTCTGGCATGGGTCGAACAAGGTTCACCGCTGGGCGATCCTGCCAAGGTTCCAGCCGCGAAAAAATGGACTGAGGGATGGACAATTGGCCAGCCTGATCTGGTCTTTGAACTGCCTGAATCGAATCCGATTCCAGCTCAGGGGACGGTTCCTTACTACTACTTGACGGTACCGACAAACTTTAAGGAAGACATGTGGATTCAGGCGGCCGAGGCTCGTCCTGAGGATCCTGGAGTGGTTCACCACATCATTGTTTATGCCGTTCCACCGGGTGCGAACCGGGGCCGGGTGATTGGCGAAGGTCGTGGCCACCTCTGTGGTTACGCACCAGGTGACATGCCTTCAGTCTATCCTTTGGGCACAGCCAAGCGGATTCCGGCCGGGAGCAATCTGGTGTTCCAGATGCACTACACGCCAAACGGGAAGCAGACGAAGGATAGATCAAAAGTCGGTCTGATTCTGGCCAAAAAGCCGCCAGAGCGTGAAGCTTTGACGGTGGGCATTGCGAACCCTGGGCTGATGATTCCTGCGAATGCCGATGCCCATCCTGTGCATTCGGAGCAGAAGTTCAAGAACGAGGTGCGACTGCTGGCCTTCATGCCGCACATGCACCTGCGTGGGAAGTCGTTCAAATATACCTTGGAAGTGCCTGACCAGAAGCCGGAAGTGCTTTTGAGTGTCCCAGCTTACGACTTTGGCTGGCAGAGCTATTACACGCTCCAAAAGCCCTTGATTCTGAAGCCTGGAACGATGATGAAGTGCGATGCCACGTTCGACAATTCCGTGAAGAACAGGGCGAATCCTGATCCATCGAAGCAGGTCCGCTGGGGTGAGCAGACATGGGAAGAGATGATGATTGGCTACATCGACATCGACTTTCCTGTTCCACCCTCAGCACCTAAAGCCAGTGACAAGACAGCTTCAGGGACAGATTCAGCGACTGGCCTAAAGCGATCGGAATGAGGATTTGATCGAGTTTTTGGTTGATCCAAGACATTCGAGAAGTGACAAGGGCGAAAAGTTCTTGTCACTTTTTGGTTTGAATGGGTTGATGGAAGGGGGCTCGGGTTTGACTCAGGGTAGGAATAAATCCATCAAACGCGATAAAAACGGCCTGACAGGATTGGAAATGTTGAGCATGGCCGTTTTCCTATTGCGGACAATCGGTCTTTTCCGCAACATATAGCAATTGAGAAGGTCTGTTCACAAACTCGAAACAGTTGGTACGTACCCGTCAGGTATCCATTCCCATGAAGAATTCGTTCGGCGCACTGGGCTCGTTTTCCGTAAACGGACACAACTATCGGCTGTTTCGCCTCGATGCTCTGAAGAGCCAGGGCGTGGATCTGGACCGATTGCCGTTCTCTATTAAAATCCTTCTGGAAAACGTGTTACGTACTGAAGATGGCATTTCCGTAACGGCTGAGACTGTGAATTCCGTTGCGAACTGGAACGCCTCTGCCGAGCCAACCGACGAAATCAGCTTCACACCGGCCCGGGTTCTCCTGCAAGACTTTACAGGTGTTCCAGCGGTGGTCGATCTGGCTGCGATGCGCGATGCCATGGCGGCCATGGGTGGCGATGCCGGAAAGATCAATCCTCTTCAGCCTGTTGAACTTGTGATCGATCACTCGGTTCAGGTCGATTCGGCTGGATCGAGCATTTCGTTCGTGACCAACACGGACTTGGAATATCAGAGAAACAAAGAGCGCTACGTCTTTTTGAGATGGGGTCAGAACGCTCTCGAAAACTTCCGCGTGGTGCCTCCAGAGACCGGAATTGTTCACCAGGTCAATCTGGAATACCTTGCCCGCGTTGTCTTTGTGAACGAAAAGGCTGAAGGCGGGGCACTGGCCTATCCGGATACTTTGGTCGGTACCGACAGCCACACCACCATGATTAATGGTTTGGGAGTTTTGGGCTGGGGCGTGGGCGGGATTGAAGCCGAGGCGGCCATGCTTGGTCAGCCTGTGGCAATGCTGCTGCCCCAGGTGGTCGGATTCCGGCTTCATGGACGCCTGAAAGAAGGCGTGACGGCGACCGATCTGGTTCTGACCATCACCCAAATGCTGCGTAAGAAGGGTGTTGTGGGCAAGTTTGTGGAATTCTTTGGAGAAGGTCTTTCGGACCTCCCACTGGCCGACCGGGCCACGATTGCCAACATGGCTCCTGAATATGGGGCCACTTGCGGGATCTTCCCGATCGACGCCGAAACGATACGCTATCTAGAGCTTTCAGGTCGACCAGCCCAGCTCATCAAGCTCGTGGAAGCCTATGCCAAAGAGCAGGGCATGTTCCATACAAAAGACACACCAGCCGCGACTTACACAGATACTCTGGAGCTTGATCTGGGCGTTGTGGAGCCAAGTCTGGCGGGCCCGAAGCGGCCTCAGGACCGGGTTCTGCTGAGCGGCGTTCAGGCCAGTTATCAAACGGCCCTGGCCGACTATCGCAAGATCAAGCCAGCACCGGCTTCAACGTCGGGCTCGCAGTCGGTTAAAAATGGAGACGTGGTGATTGCGGCCATCACAAGCTGTACGAACACGTCGAATCCATCGGTCATGCTGGCGGCTGGTCTGGTCGCGAAAAAAGCAGTGGCCAAGGGACTTAAGTCGAAGCCTTGGGTCAAGACAAGCCTTGCTCCCGGTTCAAAAGTGGTGACCGATTATCTGGCAGAAGCCGGAGTTCAGGACGCCTTGGACGCGCTTGGTTTCCAGGTGGTCGGCTATGGCTGCACGACCTGTATTGGAAATTCAGGGCCACTTCCTGAAGAGATTTCGAAGACGATTCAGACCGACGATCTTGTGGTGGCGGCCGTGCTTTCAGGTAACCGCAACTTTGAAGGCCGTGTGCATGCCGACGTGCGTGCGAACTATCTGGCAAGTCCTCCACTGGTCGTGGCTTACGCTTTGGCAGGTACAGCCGATATTGACTTGACCCACGACCCGATTGGGACAGGATCTGATGGTCAGCCGGTCTATTTGAAGGATATCTGGCCGACACAGGCTGAGGTCTCTGAGACGGTGGCCAAGTCGGTGCAGACCAGCATGTTCCAGAAGGAATATGGCGAAGTTTTTGAAGGCGACAATCACTGGCAGGGTCTGGAAGTGCCTACGGGCGACCTGTTCGCCTGGGATACTCAGAGCACGTATGTCAAGCACCCTCCATACTTTGAGAACATGGGTCTGGAGCCAAAGGCCGTGGTGGATATCCATCAGGCGCGAGTTTTGGCTGTGCTGGGCGATTCGATCACGACGGACCACATTTCACCGGCAGGCAATATCAAGGCCTCGAGTCCGGCTGGTAAATATCTGGTTGCCAATGGCGTATCACCAAATGACTTCAATAGTTATGGTGCACGCCGGGGGAACCACGAGGTGATGGTTCGTGGGACATTTGCGAACATTCGTCTGAGGAATCAGTTGGCTCCAGGGACAGAGGGCGGGGTGACCCGACTTTTGCCTGAGGGCGAAGTGATGTCGATTTTTGATGCCTCGGATGTCTATAAAAAGCGTGGTACACCGCTGGTGGTTCTGGCTGGCAAGGAATATGGGTCGGGATCGAGCCGGGACTGGGCGGCCAAGGGGCCGATGCTTTTGGGGATCCGGATGGTGATCGCCGAGAGCTACGAGCGGATTCACAGGTCGAATCTGGTGGGGATGGGGATTTTGCCACTTCAGTTTGAAGATGGGCAGAATTCTGCGTCACTGGGTTTGACGGGTGAGGAGATATTTGAGACTGTGGGTCTGCCTGCGATGCTGGACTCCAGCTTTGCGGATGGGAAGCAGTTGAAATTACGGGCAGTGAAGCCGGATGGCACGAGTTTGGAATTTTCAGCGCGTGTTCGTATCGACACACCGCAGGAAATCCGATACTACCAAAATGGTGGGATTTTGCCGTTTGTGCTGAGGCAATTGCTGAAGCAGGGCTGAAGTTGACATCCGATCTGGACGCCGGGCGTAAAGTTTGGCACAATCCATTCATTCGCCCGACATTGCCAGAGTGAGAGAGTTGGGTGTTGGTGGTGGGTGTATCCCACGGTAGGTGTCAGAACGTATTGATGCTACAGACTTTGCGATAGTCAGGCAAGTCAATGAGCCCCGGTGTGCAGCCCTTTCCGTCCGGATGCACAACCGAGCCAAGAGGACGAGGAGTGACGACAGGTCATGTCCCAGGTACAAACCGCTCCAAGAACGATCGTTGATCGACACAAAGCCGTGATATGGCTTCGCCAGATGCATTTGATCCGGCGATTTGAGGAGCGAGCCGCTTTTCTCTATCAGAATCAAAAGATTGGTGGCTTTTGTCACCTCTATAACGGCCAGGAGGCGTGCGCGGTCGGATCGATCGGCATGCTGAGGGACGACGACTATCTGATCACCGCCTATCGCGACCACGGGCATGCCCTGGCACGTGGGATGGATCCGAAGCCGGCCATGGCGGAACTGCTCGGTAAGTCCACAGGCTGCTCTGGCGGCAAGGGTGGCTCGATGCACTTCTTCCAGGCTGAAAAAGGCTTTCTCGGTGGCCACGCCATCGTGGGCAGTCATATTCCACTGGCGACAGGTGTGGCCTTTGCCAACAAATATAAGGGGGGCGACCAGGTTTGCCTCTGTTATTTTGGCGATGGTGCGATCAATCAGGGCAGTTTTCACGAAGCCCTGAACATGGCCGGTATGTGGAAATTGCCAGCGATTTATTATGTTGAAAACAACATGATTTCGATGGGCACGCAGTTGGAGCGGTCATCGGCCGTTCTCGATCTGACGGTCCGTGGTGGCGAGCCTTACCACATGCCAGCGTATCGGGTGGATGCCAACGATGTGGAACAGGTGGCTGAGGTGACTCAGCGAGCCATCACTCGCGCCCGTGCCGGTGAAGGCCCAACCTTCATTGAGGCCATCACTTACCGGTTCCGTGGCCACTCGATGTCCGATCCTCAGAAGTATCGGACCAAGGAAGATATGGACAAGGCCAAGCTTCGCGACCCGATCACGCTTTGGGAGAATCGTCTTCTTCAGCGCGGCTGGATCGACGAATCGAGCCTTGAGCAGATGCGAGAAGAAATTCGCGATCAGGTGGAAGCTGCCATCGAGTTTGCCGAAAACAGCCCTGAACCGGGCCCTGAAGACCTTTACACCAACATCACCGTGGCCCCTTACACGCCGCAGGAGTCTGACTGAGATGCCCATCCTTGCCTACCGCGACGCTTTGAACCAGGCGATGGCCGAGGAGATGGAGCGTGATGACAACGTTTATCTCATGGGCGAAGAGGTTGCTGAATACAACGGCGCCTATAAAGTCAGCCAGGGTTTGTGGGATCGTTTCGGCTCCCGTCGCGTGATCGACACCCCAATTTCCGAGGGAGGTTTCTCGGGGATCGGGATCGGATCAGCCATGGTCGGCCTGCGCCCGATCATTGAATTCATGACATTCAGCTTCAGCCTGGTCGCCATCGACCAGATCCTGAACAATGCCGCAAACATGCGGTATATGTCAGGCGGTCAATTCTCGATACCGATCGTGTTTCGGGGCTCATCGGGTATGGCCGGTTGTCTGGCCGCCACGCACTCGCACCGCCTTGAAGCGATTTATTCGCACTTTCCGGGCCTCACGGTGGTCATGCCTGCTACGGCGGCTGATGCCAAGGGCTTGCTGAAGTCAGCGATTCGCTCGGACGATCCTGTGATTTTCATCGAGCATGAGAATCTCTATGGAGAGAAGGGCGAAGTTCCTGAGGGCGATCACCTGGTACCGATTGGCAAAGCCAATGTGGTGCGTGAAGGCTCGGATGTGACCCTTCTGACATACAGCCGGAGCATCCTGAACACCCTGGCCGCTGCCGAACAGCTTGCCGGTGAAGGGGTTTCAGCCGAGGTGATTGACCTGCGGACCCTGCGTCCTCTGGACATGGACACCATCCTGAAGTCGGTCCTGAAAACGCACCGCTGCGTGATCATCGAAGAGAACTGGCCTTATTGCGGAATCGGCGCCGGAGTGGCCGACCGGATTTACCAGGAGATCTTCGACGAACTTGACGCCCCGATCCGTCGGGTGACTGCCAAGGATGCCCCGATCCCTTACAACCGGAAGCTCGAACTTTCGATGCTGCCGACTGTGGAGCGGATTGTCGCCAAGATCAACGACGTTCTCTATCGCAAAGCCTGATGACGGGACGAACTAAGGGCCGGCCTGAATGAAATTGTCGGGCCGGGTCAAATTCGCATAATGAACCCTCGTCGGCAGCCATTCTAATGGCGCGGCGAGGGTTTTGAATTCCACTTCCGCCAGGTTTCCAAACCAGACAGTTTTAAAACACCCCAGCACGGAATTTCCGGAGATACCGAAGTGCCTATTGAAGTCAAACTGGCCAAAGTCAGCCCTACGATGGAAAGCGGCCAGATCGTCAAATGGCTCGTGAAGGTCGGCGACAAGGTCAAGGAAGGCGACACGATCGCCGAGGTTCAGACCGACAAAGCCGTCATGCCTGTGGAAACCTTTGATGAAGGCACCGTGGCACGGATTGACGTCGCTGAAGGCGTAGACATTGCTCTGGGCACACGCATCCTGCTGCTCGCCAAAAAAGGTGAAGATCCGAAGCAGGTTGCAGAATCATTCGCAACGGCCGCCGCATCCGCACCTGCTGCATCTGCTGCTGCCCCTGTTGCCCCGGCTGCCGCTGCCGCCGCCCCGGCCGCACCAGCGGCTGCAAGTGTTGGATCAGGTCGCGTGAAATCGACCCCACTCGCCCGCAAAGTGGCCGAATCTGTGGGTCTGGATATCGCTCAGGTTCCTGGCTCAGGGCCTGCCGGACGCATTGTAAAGGCTGACGTGGAAGCCTATTCCGCCAATGCTTCACAACCAAAAGCGGCTGGCGCTCCTGCAAAATCAGCGGCCCCCAAGCCGGCTCCGAAATTGTTCGTTCCGCTCGGCGAAGACGAACGCATTCCTCTGGACCGCATGCGTCAGGCGATTGCCCGTGGCATGATCGCTGCCAAAACGCAAGCGCCTGAGATTCACGTAACCGTGGACATTCGTATGGACGAAGTGGTCCGTGTGCGTGAGCGTCTCAACAAAACACTCGCTTCCGAAGGCGTCAAGCTCTCCGTGGGCGACTTTGTGACCAAGGCCGTGGCCAT
The DNA here is from genome assembly GCA_945874095.1 of Candidatus Kuenenia stuttgartensis. Classification (GTDB taxonomy): domain Bacteria; phylum Planctomycetota; class Planctomycetia; order Isosphaerales; family Isosphaeraceae; genus QWQI01. The sequence continues at coordinate 6,247 of CAMCFM010000052.1, read as the reverse complement.
GAGTCTGCGCCGCCATCCTGCCGTAAACGCAACCTTCCAGGGCGATAACGCCAATCTGGGCCAGGCTGTGATTGTTCGCCACGCTGGGGTGAATGTCGGGATCGCCGTGGCTCTTGAAGGCGGTTTGATTGTTCCTGTGCTTCGCAATGCCGATGCTTATGGCCTGCGCGACATTCGGGTTGAGAGCGAAAAGCTTTACGAAGCCGCACGTTCTGGCCGATTGACGGGCGATCAGATGACCGGCGGAACGTTCACCATTTCCAACCTGGGAATGTTTGGAGTGAAGCAGTTCGACGCTGTTCTGGCACTTCCACAAGTGGCCATTCTGGCCGTTGCAGCCGCTGAGAAGCGACCGATTGTGGTGAACGACCAGCTCACGGTGGGCACCATGATGACAGTCACCCTGACAGCCGATCACCGGGGCGTTGACGGAGCCGCAGCCGCCGAATTCCTTCGCACGCTCAAGAGCTTCCTGGAAGAACCCACGAGCATGTTGCTCTGACCCACACCGGTCAGTGGCAATCTGAAAACGGCTCTGAACCTTCACATACCTGATTCGAAAACGGTGATTTGACAATGGCTTACGACTACGACCTGATCGTTATTGGCGGTGGCCCTGCCGGATATGCAGCCGCCATTCGCGCCAGCCAGATGGGCAAAAAAGCGCTGTGTATTGAGAAGGACAAGCTCGGCGGAATCTGCCTCAATTGGGGCTGTATTCCGACCAAAGCCCTTCTGACCAATGCACACCTGGCTGAGATGATCAACAATCACGGCAAGGCCTTCGGCTTTGAAGGCACCAGCAAGTGGAACTTTGCCCAGATCATCGCCCGCAGTCGTGGTGTTGCCAGCAACCTGAACAAGGGTATTGAAGGTCTGTTCCGCAAATACAAGGTGACCCACATTGTCGGGTCCGCCAAAGTGGTGGCTGCACATAAGGTTCAGGTGGGCGACAAAACGGTCACTGCCGGAGCCGTCATCATCGCCACCGGTGTTCGCCCAAGGCCTTTGCCAGGCGCTGAATACGACGGCAAGGCGATCATTTCCTATAAGGAAGCGATGTCTTTGACGGTTCAGCCCAAGAGCCTGATCGTGATCGGAGCTGGTCCGATCGGCCTCGAGTTTGGCTATTTCTACAACGCCCTTGGGACCAAGGTGACGGTTGTGGAGATGCAGGACAGGATTGTTCCAGGCGAGGACGAGGAAATCTCGGCCGCCCTTGCGACAAGCCTGACCAAGCGTGGTCTGGTGATTCATACCAGCACCAAAACGGGCAAGGTCGAGAAGACCCGCACTGGTGTGAAGGTTGAGATTGAAACGCCGAAGGGCAAGCAGGTTGTGGAAGCGGACGCCATGCTTGTGGCGATCGGCGTGGTGGGAAATGTTGAGGAAGTTCTTGATCCGAAGCTTGGCGTGGTGATTGAAAAGAATCACATCAAGGTGGACAAAGAGAAGGGCTTCCGCACGAACATTGAAGGGCTTTATGCCGTGGGCGACATTATCGGCCCACCGTGGCTGGCCCACGTGGCTCACCACGAGGCTATTGCCTGTGTTGAAACCCTGTTCGGCAAGCATCCACGCACGGTCGATTATTCGATCATTCCTGGCTGTACCTACACCGATCCCGGGATTGGATCCGTGGGTTTGACCGAGAAGCAGGCCAAAGAGAAGGGCCACACGGTTCGGATCGGCAAGTTCCCGTTCATCGCCAGCGGTCGGGCCCAGGCGGCCGACGAAACCGAAGGCTTTGTGAAGCTGGTTTTCGACGCCAAGTTCGGCGAACTTCTGGGCGCCCATATCATCGGATCGGCTGCTACGGAAATGATCTCGGAACTGGTCATGGCCAAGAAGCTGGAAGCAACCGAAGAAGAGATCATGCACGCCATGCACCCGCACCCGACATTCTCGGAAGCGATCATGGAAGCCGCCGGCCAAGGTCTGGGCGAATCGGTGCATATCTGATTGCGGATCGAAATTCAAAGGATTTTCCTAGAGGCCAGGCTTATTGCCTGGCCTTTTTTTGTTTTTCGAGTTCGACGTTCGAGCTGAAGGGGCGCGTTTCTAAATAAAGCCCCGTTCGAAGGGCCTTTCATTGGATAGATAAAGGGCGCTAGCCCCCGGTTTCGTCGATTTAGAAAACCAACCGGGGCTATCGCCAAGACCGGCTAGGTAAAGGCGCTAGCCCACAATTTCTGGGATTGAACCTAGCCGCCGGGCGCTAGCCCCCGGTTTCGTCGATGAACAAATCCAACCGGGGCTATCGCCAAGACCGGCTAGGTAAAGCCGCTAGCCCACAATTTCTGGGTTTGAACCTAGCCCCCGGTTTCGGCGATGAACAAATCCAACCGGGGCTATCGCCAAGACCGGCTAGGTAAAGCCGCTAGCCCACAATTTCTGGGATTGAACCTATCGCCAAGACCGGCTAGAAAAGAGTAAAAAACCGGAAGTTATTTCCTGTCTATTCCTATCTGGGTATTGTCAGACCCTGAGAAAACTGGGATCATTCTGAGGCTGTTTTGAGGGCATTGCAGACACCTTTCGACTCCCGAAAATCAGGTCGCTCCAGAGATGCATGAACTAACTGTGACCCCATCGGGTCAGATTCGAATCCGTGAGTCGCAAAACGAACATGTTGATAGCGATCGGCTGAAAGGCTTGGTCGAAGCCTATCAGCAAAGCGTGGCGCAGGGGATGTTGCAATCGGCGACCGATTCGATGGGCGGAGAACTCCCAGCCTCGTTTGAATTTTCCCGATCGGTTGCGAGGCTTTATCTAACGAATTTATCGAAGTCGGTATCGGTAGAAATGGGTCATGAGATTGGCGACCTTCCGCCCCCGGTAGCAGAGTTTGAGCGACTGATTCTGCAAGCTCCACCCATGATAGGCCTCGAATATGTGACATCCGAGGTTCTTTCGAATTGGTGGAACCAACTCGATGCGCTCACTCGAAAAGTAATAAAATCGCACTCAGGCGGCGCAGAGGGATTCCTCAAGGATCGGATCCCTCAATGGCGTTCCGTGGGTCGGGTGACATTCCACCTGGCAGAAAACAAGCGTAATGCGCAATATCCATTTGCATTTCTGGCGACATACGCCAGCGGCCTGACGGCACAAGGGAAAGTCAAGCACGAGCCCCTGGGCCGGGCCCTTCAGCAATATGCGGGCGACCAGAACCGCAAGGAAATGCTGGCGCTTTTATTACCTGTTTTTAAAGCCGCCGAATCCTCTGATTTTATACGAAAACTGGTGGATAGTGAGGAAATCTATCACCCGATTGCCTGGACACCCAGAGAGGCTTATGGATTCCTGAAATCTATTTCATTGTTTGAATCGAGTGGCTTGATTGTTAAGGTTCCGGACTGGTGGAACGCGCAGAAGCCGACTCGGCCTCAGGTGAGTGTGAAGATTGACTCAAAGAATTCGGTGGGGGTCGGTCTGGACGAGATGCTGAATTTCTCGGTTGCCATGAGTATGGATGGAGAGACTCTGAGCAAGGATGAAATGCAAGAGTTGCTGGAATCCACCGGTGGTCTGGTTCCGCTCAAGGGCAAGTGGGTGGAGGTGGATAAGGATAAGCTCAAGCAGGCTTTGGAGCATTGGAAGGGTGTTGCCCAGGATGTTCGTGCGGAAGGGATTACATTCTTTGAAGGGATGAGGATGCTCTCCGGCGCTCATCTGGCGAAGCATGAAATGGGGGCAGCCAATGCGGAAATTCGCGAATGGTCAGGGCTGACGGCGGGAGCGGAACTGGATGAAATCCTGAAGGGGCTGCATTCACCGGAAACGCGTCAGGAGCAAGCTCCGGCAGAATTAAAAGCGGAATTAAGAAAGTATCAGCAGACTGGCTATGGGTGGCTGCGATTTATTGTGCGATTGGGGCTTGGAGGCTGTCTGGCAGACGATATGGGGCTTGGTAAGACCGTTCAGGTGATTGCATTATTGCTCGACATGAAGAGTGAGAAAACCAGGAAGAAAAATAAAGCCAGTCTTTTGGTCGTTCCTGCATCGTTGATTGGGAACTGGAAAACGGAGTTGGCAAAATTCGCACCCACATTGTCATTTGCCGTGATTCATCCTTCCGAAGCCAAGGCCAAGGCTGGGGAATGGAAAAAGGAAGATGCAGACGACGTGGATTTAATCATGACCACCTATGGGATGATTGCCCGTTATGAATGGATGAAAGCATATCACTGGAGGCTGATGATTCTGGATGAAGCCCAGGCGATAAAGAACAGCGGTACAAAACAGACCAGAACCGTGAAGGAACTGACGGCAGGAAGCCGGATTGCAATGACAGGAACGCCGGTAGAGAATCGGCTGTCGGATCTTTGGTCCCTGTTTGATTTTCTGAATCCAGGGCTATTGGGAACATCCAAAGAATTCAGCAGTTTTGTGAAGCGGTTGCAGGGCGGTAATCCACCATCGTTCGAGCCTTTGCGAAATCTGGTCAAGCCTTATATTTTAAGGCGTTTGAAGACCGATAAAAAGGTGATTTCGGACTTGCCTGACAAAACCGAGGTGAAGGCTTATTGTACGCTGAGTAAATATCAGGCTGCATTATATCAGCAGGCGGTGGATGAGCTTCAGAGGCAGTTGAACGAAGTGGATGGGATGCAGAGGCGGGGGATTGTACTGGCCCAGTTAATGCGATTGAAGCAGATTTGCAATCATCCGGCTCAGGTGACAGGAACGAACGATTACGCGCCTGACCGGAGCGGAAAGTTTGGTCGATTGGCTGAGATTGCGGAAGAGATTGCATCTCGTCAGGAGAAGGTCTTGATTTTTTCACAATTCCGTGAGATTGCAGAACCGATTGCGGAATTTCTGGCAGGAATATTCGGTCAGTCAGGGCTGATTCTGCACGGGGGGACGAGTGTGAAGAAGCGGAAGGAGTTTGTGGACGAGTTTCAATCGGAGGATGGGCCGCCGTTTTTTGTGTTGTCATTGAAGGCAGGCGGCACGGGTTTGAATCTGACAGCGGCATCGCATGTGATCCACTTTGATCGCTGGTGGAACCCTGCGATTGAGAATCAGGCGACAGACCGGGCGTTCCGGATCGGTCAGAGGAAGAATGTGCTGGTGCATAAATTTATTTGTCAGGGGACGGTTGAGGAAAAGATTGATGAAATGATCACTCAGAAGAGCCAGATTGCAGGCGAGGCGATTGGTGGGGCGGAAGACTCAGGTGAGGCCTTGCTTACTGAAATGGATAATGATACTTTGATGCGGTTTGTGAAGCTGGATTTACGACAGGCGACATCCGGCTGAGAAATAAGAGAAAACGGAGTGAGGAAACTCCCGATGAGCTGGTACCACGATTACAAGCCATATGTCAGCGTGGCGGAACGACGTGCCAAGGCTGCCAGGGCGATGCAGAAAATGGCCAAGAAAGGCCAAAAGATTACGCCCGTAAGTATTGAGGGTCGCAAGATCACCAAGACTTTTTGGGGCGATGCCTGGTGCACGAATCTTGAGGGATACAGCGATTATGAAAATCGACTGCCCCGGGGCCGGACCTATGTGCGCAATGGTTCGGTGGTGCATATGACGATTGAGAAGGGCCAGATTGTGGCCTTTGTGAGTGGGTCGGAATTATATGAAGTCGTCATCAATATCAAGCCTTTGGTCAAAGACCACTGGAAAAGGCTGAAAAGCGAGTCTGCTGGAAAAATTGGGACTCTGATTGAATTATTACAGGGCAAGCTCTCAAAGGCTGTGATGGAGATGGTGACAGATCGGAAGCAGGGCCTGTTTCCGAAGCCTTCCGAGATCGAGATGGAATGCAGTTGCCCTGACTATGCCGGAATGTGCAAGCATGTTGCGGCCGTGATGTATGGAGTGGGAAACCGGCTTGACCGTTCGCCTGAGATACTTTTTGAGCTTCGGGACGTAGATCATCTGGAATTGATTGAACAGGCCATACCAGCGGCTCCGATCGGTGCCCGAACGGGTGCTCCGGGAATTTCGAACGATGATTTAAGCGATATTTTCGGTATTGAATTGAGCGATGAAACGCCAGCCAGTCGATCACCAGCCAGGATTTCTCCGAAGTCTGGTGTGAAAAAGACGCTGACACCCAAAGCACCTTTGAAGGGGCCTGCAAAAGTTGCAGCCAAGCCGGTTCAGAAAAAGGTCGTGGCGAAAGCCGCCAGGCCGAAACCTCAATTGAAGGAATCAGTGATTACGAAGATGGAATCTCCTAAAGCTTCTCCCAAGTCTAAAGTGAAGAAAGCGGTAGCGACTAAAG
>CAMCFM010000051.1 GCA_945874095.1 Candidatus Kuenenia stuttgartensis | reverse complement strand
AACTTGACCAGGGCACCGATCAGTGATCCATCCGAACCGATGGCATAGACGGTATTCTTGTTCACGTTGGTGGAGTCGGCCATGCTGACAAGCATCGCAGACCGGCCAAAGAAGTAGCCTTCAGGGTCGAACGAAATGTCGTACCAGTTGGTCAGGCCGCTTGACGCGGAGACGGAGCTGGCAGCGGTCGCATTCGGATCGTTTTCGATCTTCTGAATCATCGTATTCAGGTCGAAGAAGGTCGAAGCCTTACCTGTGGCAGGGTCAACCCGATAGATCACACCTGGGGTGTTCACCGCAGACGTATTCGAACCTGCTCCGCGAGAGATGGCATAGACACCTTTACCGAAGTCGCCACCAGGGCCAGCCTGAATGCGAACCATGTCGCCGCCGAACTGAGCTTTGTCAGCCAGTTTAGTGATCGATGTAAAGCCAGCGGCAGATTGGTCGTAGGCCGTACCAGTGACGGAAACCGTCCCGGAAGGGGCGGAGCTGTCGGCAGTGAATGTGGTTGCATAGACCTGAGTCGAGATCACAGGCGCGAGAACTTCGCGCTGTTCGAGATTCTCGATCGAGGCATGCAGTACGCGTTTGTTTCGGCGATCCGTTGGGTTGGATCTATAGGAGTGAGCCATCCTAGAACTCCTTCGACTAAGTTTCGGTCCATCCTGAACCGAGGCTTTTCAGCCTGGTCGCCCGTAACCGTTTAGGAATCGCCAGATTCCATGGTGCCAGGCTGAAAATTCGAAATAGGTCTTGAACGGCTATCCGCGCCGATCGACCGTGTCATCCTTCATAATCGGACAGAAGCCGTGTGGAAAATCAAGAAAATCGTTAAATTCGTACAAAGCAAAATATTTCCAATAAAAAAAGCCTTCGCACCGATGAAGGCGGAAGGCTTGTAAAAGTTAAGAACACGATCGTTCTTAAGGTAATTATCAGGCGTTGGCGTGGGTGGTGGCGCGACGTTGAACGTCGAGCTCGATACCACCGAATGTGCCTTCGTGGCGTTGAACAGTCATGCCTAAAGCTGTCAGCAATCGCTTGGCTGTGTAGAAGTTCATGACGATACGCTGATTGGCTTTGACGTCCTGACGGCCCATCGCGAACGGTTGTGGATTCAGGCCGAAGTCAAGGATGACTTCTTCCGGAGTCGCCGTCACGCGGCAGAAATTTGAGTAGGATGGCAGAACGCCAGCATCATCAACAACAACTTCAACGCGATTCTGATTTTCTTGTTCGTCAGCCACAAAAAACTCCTTTTTTCCTTATTGCGATCTGTTTCCGGCACGTCTCACCGCAAGACCACCACGGATCGACCGCCGTTTAGGGAGTTATTGCATCGTATACCACTCGCCAAACTCAGACAAGGCCTATTTTTAATGATTTTAGAAATAGAGAGCACCCGCTGTATCCCTATTTTAAGCACTCTACTTATTTGTCCGCAAGACAGGTTCCATCAGTCGTTCCAACTCAGCCACCGTGCGGGTTGTCGCGCCCACCTGAGCCATCACCAGCTCGCGCGCCCTCATCCCTCGCATCAGTCGTTCTGTCTTGTTTTGTAGGTCATTGTGGATCATTCCCGAGAGTTCGCTGCTGTTCTCAACAATTGTTGCGGCATCCCGGCTCATTAAAAGACTCACAGTATCGCGGAAATTGGACGTGTATTTCCCAAAATATACGGATGCGCCAAAAGCAGCCGGCTCCATCATGTTCTGACCACCCCTGCCCGGCAACAGACTCCCGCCCACAAATGCCAGGTCAGCCAAGCCCCAGATCGCCGAAAGCTCGCCCAGTGTATCTACCAGTATTACAGCGTCTTTGCACTGTTCAGGAATCGGGCGGTCGCCCAACTGGCTTCTGCGCACCATCGGCAACTGGCGATTTTCGATCATGCGTGCCACCTCCTCAAACCGCTCCGGATGCCTTGGAACCATCACTAGCCGAAGTTCCGCACCGTCTTTCAGGAGATCCTGATAAACATCGAGAATGATCGGTTCCTCGCCAGCCATCGTCGAGCCAGCCACCCAGACAACCTCGCCCTCAGTCAGTCGCAAAAGTCGCCTGAGTCCAGCGGTTTTTGGATGATTCCTGTCAGTTTCCAGATTGTCGTATTTAATGGAACCAGTGACTTTTAACTTTGGTTTCGGGAACCCAAGTGTCCCAAACCGGTCGGCATATTCTTCTGTCTGAACCGCTACAAGGTCGATTCTGGCCAGTGTCGAACCCAGCCACCGCTGAACCCTTTGATAGCCCTTTTGACTCTTGGCGCTGAGGCGACCATTGAGTAAGCAGATCCGGGCCCCTGATTCCTTGGCTGTTCGGATCAGATTTGGCCAGAGTTCCAGTTCAACCAGAGCCAATGTCGTTGGCCTGATTCGTGATATCGCCTGACGTGTGGCCCAACTGAAATCAAGAGGGGCATAGAATGTGAGCATCTCAGGGAACAACTGGCGAGCCTGAGCAAGGCCGGTCTCAGTGGTTGAGGAAATCACGATGTCCCAGTCGGGCCTTCGTCGTTGCAACTCGGCCACCAGCGGCTGTAACAGTCTGACTTCGCCGACCGATACCGCGTGGAACCAGATGCAGGCCCCCCGGCCTACGCGTTCCGGACATCGGCCCAGAAACTTTTCAGACCAGCCCTCGCGATACTTCCCAGTCTTCCAACTCTTGTAGATTAACCATGGAGCTGCAAAAAATAGCAGGACGATGTAAATCAGGTTGAATATGCGTGACATCCTACAGCCTTCCTTGAACTCGATCCTTCAAGCCCTTTGTACTATCTTAAATTAAGACATGCAGATGCCATGCCGTTCACTGGTTTTTTAAAAACAAAAAAGGGGCAGATGCCATAACATCTGCCCTAATCACGATTTTATCGTACTTCCATAATCAAGACTTTAGAAATTGTCCTGATTTTCCATTTGTTTCATATGACACGACTTGTACTTTTTACCAGACCCGCATGGGCATGGGTCGTTTCGGCCGACTTTCTGGCCACTTCGCCGGACCGGTTCTTTACGATTCACAGTTTGATCACTGGACTGACTCGAGGTCTGTACAGGATCGGCATCATCTTCATAAGCAGAGGGAGCCGCTTCATGAATGGTCTGGGCGCGTTCCAGAGTCCGGGATCGGCCCAGTGATCCAATAAAGTTGTTGTCAAACTGCTCCATTCGGAAGATCAGGTCGGTCACCTTGTCGGCAACATTTTCCCACATCTCCTGGAAGATCCGGAGCCCTTCGCGCTTGTACTCCACCTTCGGATCCACCTGGGCGTAACCTCTAAGCCCAACGGAACTTCGCAGGTGATCCATTGTGCGCAGGTGTTCCATCCAGGAACCGTCCACAATGTGGAGCAGGACGACTTTTTCAAGCTCCCGCATTTCCGGACGATATTCCTCGTCCACCTTGTTCTGGATGATGGCTTTGACATCTTTGGAATCAAGGCCAGCCAAGACTTTTGGATCGAGATCAAGGTCGAGAAGCGACTTCGCTTCCACAACAAGCTGCTTGATCACCTCAGGCTGAACCACTTCCCTGGCACGCTTGCCTCGGCCTGTTTTGACAAAAGCCTTCTCTGCAAGGTCCAGAAGCGGTTTGGACAGCTTGCCGCCTTCATAATGCTCGGCTGCAAGGTTCAGGAATTCGGCTTCAATCTCAGGCTTGAATTTATCGTTCAAGATTGTTGGATCAACGCTGATTCCGTATCGCTCAGCAAACCATTGGGCAAAGCCTTCGCGGTCGTAACTTGGAGCGATTCCGGGAGTAGCTTCGCGGAAGTGACGAGCGATATGGACATGCACAGGGAAGTGGGCATCCCAGTGATCATAAAGCTGACGCACTGCTTCTTTAAGGGAAGCAACCACTTGCGCATTGTCCATGTCTGTCCAGACTTCCGGAGCAGCCATGACATCAAACTTATGGTGGAGCCAGCCAGCCAGACTTCGGCGTCCCCATGATTTTTCGAGAAATTCTGCGGATCCACTCAGGTCTGTGGATTCAATTGCTGGGCGGATCTTATCAAGGAACATCTCGCGGATGTCGCCTCGAACCCGGTGAGGCTCGCCATCGCGAGGCACCATTCGAGATAGATCCTTGTCTTTAACCTCAACCCCATACTTGGCTTTGACCCAATTGGCTAAAGCCTGAATGTTCCATTCCGAAAAGTCGGAATCAATCGGTAAATGCTCTTCAATGGCTTCGTCAAGCTGTGGTTCGCACTGCTGAAGAGCCTTGTTTCTGGCGGTTTCTACAGCATCTTCGAAGCTGAGATTGCGGAATTCCTTCGGGTTGAATTCCGCTCCAAGTCGTGGACCGGCGGATTCGGTAAAGCTCGAGATCCCATAGTCAGGGTCAAGGAACTGCTTGACAGAGGCTTCCACCTGACGGTCGATCATCTCAAGAATGGCCAGCTTCGGTGGCTCGTTTTGCAGAAGACCCTGACGGAACCCGTAGACCCGCTTTCTCTGCTCATCCATGACTTCGTCATATTCAAGCAGATTTTTCCGGATGTCAAAGTTCCGCTCTTCCATCTTCTTCTGATTGGCTTCAATCCGGCGGCTGACCATCGGGCTTTCAATCGCGTCGTTCTCCTGCATGCCGATCAATCGGCTGGAGAGCACGTTTTTCAGCCATTCGCCACCGAACTTACGCATCAAGTCGTCTTCCAGGGAAAGGAAGAACCGGCTCGAACCCGGATCGCCCTGACGGCCTGACCGACCACGCAACTGGTTATCAATCCGCCGGCTTTCATGCCGTTCCGTACCGATAATGTGCAGGCCACCCAGCTCAGCAACCTCGCGGCCTTCCGCTTTCATGCCGACTTCATACTTCATCACAGCCTGTCGCCAGACTTCCGGAGGAACTTCCAGACGGCTCGGATAGAGGATCCGACCGTCTTCGTTCTTCAAATTCTTCAAGTCGGCCCAAGCCATGAATTCCGGGTTCCCGCCCAGAATAATATCCGTACCCCGGCCAGCCATGTTGGTCGCAATTGTAAGTGCGCCCTTTCGGCCTGCCTGAGCCACGATATCGGCTTCCCGCTCGTGATATTTGGCGTTCAGAACCTCGTGGGCGATCCCGTGCAGTTTTAGCACTTCGCCTAACTGTTCCGACTTTTCAATCGACGTGGTACCGACCAGAATCGGTCGATCTTTCTCGTGAATTTCGCGAATCTCGCTGATGATCGAGTTGAACTTTTCCTTCTCCGAGCAATAAATCACGTCAGCGGAGTTCACCCGCTTCATCCCGCGATTGGTCGGAATGGCGATCACGTCCAGGTTGTACACCTTCATGAACTCGTTGGCTTCCGTCATGGCCGTTCCGGTCATGCCTGAAAGCTTCTTGTAGAGCTTGAAGAAGTTCTGGAGGGTCACCGTGGCCAGAGTCTGATTCTCTTCCTTGATCTTGACCTTTTCCTTGGCTTCCACAGCCTGGTGGAGGCCATCGGACCACTGACGACCCTGCATCAACCGGCCCGTAAATTCATCAACAATGATGATCTCGCCCTTCATCACCACATATTCGCGATCTCGCTTATATAAGTAGTGGGCCTTCAGGGAATTATCCAGAAGGTGAGGCCAGTCCATGTTTCCGAGGGTGTAGAAGCTCTCCACACCGGCCAGTTTTTCAGCCTCGCGCACACCGTCTTCGGTCATGTGGCAGGTGCGTTCTTTTTCTTTGATTTCAAAGTGAACGTCCTGCTTCAGCAGACGGGCCACGCGGTCGGCTTCCACATAGCGTGTGATGTCGTCCTCAGCAGGACCTGAAATGATCAGAGGAGTCCGGGCTTCGTCGATCAGGATCGAATCCACTTCGTCGATGATCGCATAGTGAAGATGCTGCTGACATTGTTGGTCGCGAGTTGGCTTCATGTTATCGCGGAGATAATCAAAGCCGAATTCGTTGTTTGTGCCGTAAGTGATGTCGCAGCGGTAGATATCGAATCGCTCGCGAGCGTCCATTTCAGACTGGATCGCACCGACGCTCAGGCCCAGGGAACGATAGAGGGGGCTCATCCATTCCGCATCGCGGCGGGCGAGGTAATCGTTCACCGTCACCACGTGAACGCCTTTGCCTTCGAGCGCGTTCAGGTAGGCTGGAAGTGTGGCGACCAGTGTTTTACCTTCACCAGTCACCATTTCCGCGATATTGCCACCGTGCAGAACCATCCCACCGATCATCTGAACATCGTAATGACGCATGTTCAGGAATCGCCGACCAGCTTCGCGGCAGACGGCAAAGGCTTCGGGAAGAATGTCGTCGAGGGTCTGTCCACTTGCCAGACGCCGGCGAAATTCGATGGACTTTTCTTCGAGCTGGATGTCGGACAGAGCCTGAATCGTTGGCTCGAATGAATTGATGATGGCCGCAGTGGCCCTGTGACGACGCACAACACGCTCATTGGAATTGCCGAGAAGCCGAACAAGGCCGTTAGACAGCCATTCGGTGATAGTTCCGGCAGTATCAGTGGTCTTGTCCCACAAGTCCGTCAGTAGGTCCATGGTCGGCTCGTAACTCCAGCGATTCGGAACGGATATATGAGCGTAATCTTGACCTAAACCCGCACGATCGTCAAGGTGAGCATCTTCGTTATAAACTGTAAACTGGTCGAAACCATCAAGCCTCGTAGACAGATCAGGCCGCGAAATGACCTGTTTATCAAATTTTACGGCACTCTCTTGGAATTTCTTGGCCACTACCGATAAGATCAGTCTGTGAGATGACCGAACGGAAAAATCTCCCGAACCAACCTCCCTCAGATTCATCCTGTAAATTGCTGAACTGAATTGTATTCATGACCGCTTCACCATGACCGACCTGATCCAACCCGAATCTGAATTTGAACTGGTTTTTCTGGGCTGTGGGACTTCCACGGGCGTGCCCATGATTGGCTGCGAGTGCGAAGTCTGTCGCTCGCTTGACCCTCGCAATCAGCGCACCAGGCCAAGCGTTCTCGTGCGAACTCCACGCGGAAATATCCTGATCGATACCTCTCCTGAGATGCGTCTGCAAATCCTGAGAGAACGACCTGGCCCGATTCATGCCATCATCTACACGCACGGCCACGCCGATCACCTCTTCGGGCTCGACGATTCCCGACTCTTCGCCCGTGCCCTTGGCGGTAAGCCCGTTCCGGTTTATTGCGAGGCTGAGGTGGAAGCCCTGATCCGCAACGTCTTCTCCTATGCCTTTGTCGATGAAACCAAACGGTTCCCATCAGGTGGAGTCCCTCGCCTGACGCTTCACAATATCGAGCCTTATCAGCCATTTGACGTGATCGGTTACGAAGTCATTCCCATGCGTCTTGATCACGGAAAGTTCAAAGTTCTCGGCTTTCGGTTCGGTGATCTCGCTTACTGCACCGACGTCAGCCGGATTCCCGATGAGTCGATCGCCCAGCTCCAGAACCTCGATGTGCTGATCCTCGACTCACTTCGGTTCGAAAAGCACCCCACCCACTTCAGCCTCTCTGAATCCCTTGCCATGATTGAAAAGCTCCAGCCACGCCGGGCTTTTTTAACCCATCTTTCCCATAGCTTCGACTATCAAGCCGTTTCAGCCACCCTGCCGCCCAACGTTCAACTGGCCCACGATGGCCTGCGAGTGACCTGGTCAGGTATGAAAACGAACTTGATCACTGATATCTCTTCCATGGATCCGGAGATCAAAAATCATGCAGAAAACAATCCCTCAACCGTGGCTTGATTTCTTTCAAAAGCACGCTCAAGAGCTTACAAGCGAACAAGTTCAGCCATTTCTGGATCAGGTCACAAGCGTCCAGTGGCCACTCGTTGCAGAGCTTGTGGATGAACACGTTCTGGGCCACTCAGCGCAGAATTCAGACCAAGATTTCAGCAGTCTTGCACCTGCAGACTTCATCGGGTTAGAGACCAGTCAGGCCGACCAGAGTGCTGTTCTGGCTGGCGAATGTCTCATTCAAAATGGCCAGGTGGGGGTCGTCATCGTAGCCGGTGGACAAGGCTCCCGGCTTGGCTTCAACGGGCCCAAGGGAGTGTATCCGATCGGCGCCGTAACGGGTTCCAGCCTGTTTTACTTTCATGCCCGTAAGGTGCTTTCGGTCAGCCGGAAATATGGCAAACCCGTGCCTCTTCTGATCATGACAAGCCCTGAAAACGATCCCGCAACCCGTGCCCACTTTGAAAGTCACAAATACTTCGGCCTGAATCCCGAACATGTCCGGTTCTTTACACAAGGTCAGATGCCGGCAGTGGATCGGACCACAGGCCAGCCTCTGTTTTCTGATCGAAACACACTCGCTTTATCGCCTGATGGGCACGGTGGTGCTCTTTACGCTTTGTCGAGGCGTGAGAATGAGGACGGTCTGACGGCTTTGGAGTGGGCTGAACGGTTTGGAGTCAAAACCCTGTTTTATTTTCAGGTCGACAATCCACTGGTCAGGATTGCGGACCCAGCCTTTCTTGGCCTTCACTCGCAAGCTCAGTCTGAAGTGAGCTTTAAGGTGGTATCCAAGCAGGCTCCTGATGAGAAGGTTGGGGTCGTCTGCCAGTCGCCTGACGGTCGCAAACTGGTGATTGAATATTCCGACCTACCCGCCCATCTTGCCGAAGCCAGAGAGCCTTCGGGGGAGCTTTCCTACAGGGCAGGTTCGATTGCTGTCCATATTTTCCAGACAGAATTCCTTAAACGTCTGGCGACCGGTGCCATCCGACTTCCGTTCCACAAAGCGATCAAAAAAGTCGCTTTCTGGAATCCACAGACAGGTCAGATTCATGACCCTCAGGAACCAAACGCCATAAAATTCGAAGCCTTTATTTTCGATACTTTGCCCCTGGCGGAAAGGTCGTTGATTGTGGAGACGGACCGTCGCGAAGAATTTGAGCCTTTAAAGAACGCAACAGGGCCAGACTCGCCCTCCACTGTTCGATCCGCCATGACCAGAATTGCAGCCAAACAGCTTGCAAAGGCAGGTGTTAAAGTGCCTCTGGACAATCTTGGTCAGCCGCTTTATGCCATCGAACTCGACCCTTGCTTTGTGGTCGATCAAGACCATTTGAAACCAACGTTAGGCCCTGATTTGAAGATATCCGGCGATCTCAGTCTGGTTGATTAAGCGAACAGAAAAATCGTTACATACGAGTTGAAAAGTGAGGCTTCAACGACGATTTGAATCAGGTGGCTTTCATAATCTGTAACACATGGGCTAAGATATTGTTCAGGACAATTACACCTTGATACGGAGGTCAGTTAGACAGATGCTTCATGCGATTATCATGGCTGGTGGCAGTGGAACCCGGTTTTGGCCCAAAAGTCGTCGGAATCGGCCTAAGCAGCTTTTGACGCTTTCTGGCGACCTGAGTTTGATTCAGCAAACATATAACCGTGTTTTGCCTCTGGTGAATCCTGATCAGATTCGCGTGGTCACAGGTGCGGATCAAGTGGACGCGATCGAAGAGCAACTCCCGCATCTTCCCCACTCGAATATTATGGCTGAACCCACCCCAAGGGATACAGCCGCTTGCGTTGCACTTGCTGCCATGGCTGTGGCTTACGCCGATCCGGAAGGTATCATGATCGTGATGCCGGCCGACCACGTGATTGATCCTGAAGAGGCTTTCACAAAGACCATTGAGTCGGCCCTGAAAGTGATCGAGAAAGACCCCCTTGCTCTGGTCACATTTGGTATCAAACCGACCCGTCCCGAAGTCGGTTATGGGTACATTGAACACGACGAAATACTGGGCGATCCAAACGGGGTTCCAGTCTATCGTGTGAAGCAGTTCCGTGAAAAACCAGACCGGAAAACGGCTGAGGAATTTCTCTCAACAGGCCGATTTTCGTGGAACTCAGGGATTTTCGTCTGGAAAGCACGCACCATTCTGGATGCCCTGGCGCTTTATCAGCCAAGCCTTTACAAGGCCATGCAGCCCATAGAAGACGCCTTTGGGACGCCTTATTTTGAAAATGTCCTGAAGAATGTCTTCCCTAACCTCGAAAAACTTCCAATCGACAAGGCTGTGATGGAGAAGTCGGACCATGTCCGAATGCTCGAAGTCATGTTCAACTGGAACGACGTCGGCGATTGGCGGGCCCTTGGCGATCTTCAGGCGAAAGACGAAAACGGCAACGTCATTCAGGGCGATGTTCAGGCCATGGACTGCACTGGCTCGATTATCGTCAATGAAGACGGCAAACTCGTGGCTGCACTGGGACTTGAAGATATTGTCGTAGTTCAGTCCGGAGGGGTCACCCTGGTTGCTCGAAAAGACAAGCTGGATGCCTTGAAGGCTCTTGTGGAATCGCTTCCAAACGCTGGACACGGAAAGACTTTGTGATGGAAACGCCAGAGGGGCGGCCAAATCTCTTGCCGCCCGGAGTCGTAATGGGTGTGGACTGGGGCCGAAAACGCATCGGCCTGGCCGTTTGCGACTCCTCGCAGACCATGGTTTTCCCCTTGAAAATCATGCCCAGCAGTGGGCTTCAAGGCGACCTTTCAGGCATGCGACGAGCGGCCACTGAAAACGGTGTCAAATCCATCGTTGTCGGTTGGCCCACACATGCCAACGGCGATCCTGGCCAGAACTGTCCGGAGATTCTGAGATGGGTTGAGGCTGTCTGTTCACCGGTCGGTGTGCCGGTATTTATGGCCGATGAACGCTATAGCTCGGTTCTGGCTGACGAAGTTCTCAGAGAATCCGGTCGCCGTGCAAGCCAGCGTAAGGTTTTGCTCGACTCCATGGCTGCCCGTGAATTTTTGCAGGACGTCCTGACTGGCGGTTGCCGAGTCTGGCCTTTGGGACAAAATCCACCACAATTGGACATGCTTGAACCGAAGCACCGTCCTGGAAGGCATTGAGATATGGCAAGCCCTGAATCTGCGAAATCTTTACTGGTGGTCGGGTTCGGATACCTTGGTCAGCGAGCGGCTCATCAGGCTTTAAAAGCCGGCTGGAAGGTTTATGCCACATCGCGCCGGATCGAAAAAAAAGCGGAAATGGAATCGGCTGGAGTTGAGTTTATTCATTTCGATATCACCCGACCGGAAGATCTCGATCATCTTCCAGCAAGCTCTGCCTGGATCTGGTCTCCTGCGTTTGACAGGCGTCAGGGCTTGCCCGTACACGAAGTGATTGTGGGTGGCCTCAAAAGGGCTTTGAATCAGGCTCCCGGCTTGCCTCAAAAGGTGATTTATACCAGCACGACAAGTGTTTATCACCAGTCGGGAGGAGAGTGGGTGGACGAGACTTCTACGACTGAGCCTCGAACAGATTCAGGCAAGGCGAATCTTGAAGCCGAACAGTTTCTGACAAGTTGGGCTGTAGAACAGGGCCGTCAGGCGATAATTCTCAGATTGTCCGGTCTTTATGGCCCGGGCCGCTGGATTCGCCGAGCCTCGATTCAGGCCGGCGAGCCGATCGCATGCGAGCCAGATACCTGGCTGAATCTTGTCCATATTGATGACGCTGCAAGTGCTTGTCTAGCAGCATTAGAAACCAAAGAATCAGGCACATTCTGCATCACGGACAACCAGCCGATTTTGCGACGCGAGTTTTACGAAACATCCGCCCGATTACTTCAGGCCCCTGCCCCTTCATTCACTCCACCGACATCGCCTGATGTTGCAGGCAACAAGCGGGTGAGCAATCAGAAAGCTCGTGAAAAGCTTGCCTGGAAGCCAAAATTTGGGGATGTGAATACCGGGCTTTTGGATTGTTTTTGATGACTCGCCGGATAGTGTGCTTTCAATCTGCTTTTTTGCATGAAAACCAAGTGTGATTGTGACCGCCCTAATCGCATGGGTATTCCCATGCTTTTTTCAACTTTTCCGTACCTCGATCGGGAGCAGGGTCGAGCGGTTTCGGCCTGATAGTTTGGATTGATAAAGCGCCTGATCCGCACGCTTGAGAACCGAGTCGATCGTTTTATCCCTTGGATCGACCACCGCGACACCAATACTGATGGTCGTTTTCAGAGGCCCTGACGCAAGAATGATCGGCGTTGATTCCACCGTCGAGCGAATTCGTTCTGCGACGCTCATGGCTGTCTCTGGTGTCACATGAGACAAAATCATCGAGAACTCTTCGCCTCCGATTCGTGCTACAAGATCTTCCTTCGTGCAGGCACTTTGCAGCTGATGGGCGATGTACTGAAGCACCGTATCGCCTGTGTCGTGCCCATAGGTGTCGTTGACCGACTTGAAGAAGTCGATGTCAAAGTCGAGGATTGCAAACGCTTGTTTGGATTCGACATAGGTATTCCAGGAGAGAGCGGCTTTCTCAAAGAACCGGCGACGGTTGTATAGCCCTGTCAATGGGTCGCGTTCCGCCTGTTCGGCCAATTGTTGCTGAAGAGCTTTTTGAACAGAAACATCGCGTTCAATGGCCACGAAATGGCTGACTTTGCCAGCGTGATTCTTCAATGGCATGATACTCAGGTCAAGCCAATAAGTTCGTCCGTCCTTGGTATAGTTCTGGATCGCAACGTGAATTGGCTCGCTCTTGTTCAACCCTTCTCTGATTTTGTGAGTCGTTTCCGGGTCGGTTGCCAGCCCTTGAAGAATCCGTGGGTTCTGGCCAATCGCTTCTTCGTAAGTGTAACCAGTGAGCTTCGTGAAAGCGGGATTGACGTAGACGATGACCGGGCCGGGTGGGTCGAGCGGTTCCGCCCTGGTCACAATGATCACATCCTGAGCCAGTTCCGCAATATCCCTGAAAGAAAAATTGTCGTCCATGTTGTTGCCTGACTTTCTTGAAAAAGGCCAACCATCTGCTTTGATCATACGGGGAAAAGCGGTTTGGAATCGATAAAAAACGGTTCGGTTCTAGCTGTTTTTTTACCATTTGGCACAAGTGGGGGTAGAAATCGACTGAAAATTGGGTGATTGTCTGTTATATTGGATTATTGGAAAAAATGAAGAACGCACACACTCCCATGCAGGCCCCGTCTGCAAGTTCAAAGCAAGTCACAAGAATCATGAGCCGCCCCCCAGCCAGCCCCGGTGCCTTTCTGCGTGACATTCAGCACGCCACAACCCGTATGAAAAAGGCCCGACGGATGATGTCCGAGCTTCGTCGAGCCAATCCCCGTGAAAGCGACTGGGCCAAAGCCGCAGAGCTCTCGATCGATTCCGTGAAGGGTGCTGCCATGCTGGTTGCCGGCGTGACTCCAGAATTGTCCGACCCTGATATGCTCCTGAAGATGATCCAGATGCAGCGATTCGCCACCTCTCTGCTGGTTCGCGCCCGTCGCGTTAAAACCGCTCTCGCCAGTGAAGAAGGCATCGCCAGACTTGCTGCCCAAGGCGATGAAGATCCTTACAGAGACAACGAAGAATCCGATTCTGATGACGAGTGGAACGGCGAATAATGACCCGACCACTGACAGAGCGACGGTCCGCTGAATTCCTCCCGGATCGACCGCTGGATGATTCCCCCGACAGCGTAGGCGAAGTTCAGCTCACCGGTCGGCACAGCCCTGCCATCATCTATGATAAGATGGTGGATCGCGTTATCGGC
Source organism: Candidatus Kuenenia stuttgartensis (assembly GCA_945874095.1). Taxonomy (GTDB): domain Bacteria; phylum Planctomycetota; class Planctomycetia; order Isosphaerales; family Isosphaeraceae; genus QWQI01. Next base: position 635 of record CAMCFM010000051.1, on the reverse strand, counting down.
CGACGGCCTCACGATGGCGATCTTGTCCATATTATTGACGGTGAACAAAAAGGGATCGGCTGGGGCCTCTACAATGTCCGCTCCGGTATCCGGGTCCGCCGCCTGACCCGTCGTGCTGCCCAACCCGGGAAAGACTGGTGGGTCAGCCGGATTGACGATGCCCTGGACTTTCGCAAACGCACCATTCCAGAAGTCGTCGAAGGTAGAACCCAAGTCGGTCAGAAGGTTTATGGACCAGCCTACAGGGTGATTCATGCCGAAGGCGATGGTCTGCCTGGGTTGATCGTAGACCGATACGACAGCACTCTTTCCGTGGAATGCTTCAGTCTTGGTCTGTTCCAGCGAGTGGGGCCGATTGTCGAGATTCTTCAGGAAAAACTTGGGACCAAGCATTGGATTGTCCGGTTTGACGAACGAGCTGCCCGCGCAGAGGGTATAAATCCTCAGGAATTTCGGTCTCCGAACTGTCCTGACAGGGCCATGATTCAGGAAGACGGCGTTCTGTTCATGGTCGACTTCGAAACCGGCCACAAAACCGGCTTCTTCTGCGACCAGCGCGAGAATCGCAAACGCCTGACCGAGGCCGCCGCTGGCAAGACCATGCTCGACATGTGCTGCTATACGGGCGGATTTGG
>CAMCFM010000050.1 GCA_945874095.1 Candidatus Kuenenia stuttgartensis | reverse complement strand
TTCATGCTCGTGGGAATCGTCAAGAAAAACGGGATTCTGCAGGTGGATTATACAAACGAGCTCCGCAGGAAGGGCATGGATCGCGACAAGGCCATTCTGGAAGCGAATCAAACCCGTCTCAGGCCGATTTTAATGACCACATTGATGCTTGTAGCGGGCATGATTCCACTGGCGTTGGGCAAAGGTCCTGGAGCAGCGGCCCGGGCCAGCCTTGCGAACGTGATTATCGGTGGCCAGATGCTATCGCTGCTACCCACCCTTTTGGTCACACCCGTGGCTTATTCGTTGTTCGACGATCTGGCCAAGCGATTTAGGAAGACAAAGAGTGCTTAGTATCAGGCCGAAAATTACTTACCGTTTTAAAACCAATGAACCGGGGCTAGCGCCAAGACCGGCTAGGTAAGAGGCGTTAGCCCCCAGTTTCTTGGTTTGAACCTAGCCGCCGGGCGCTAGCCCCCGGTTCGCATAAGATTAATAACCGGGGTGTTTAAATCTAGCCGCCGGGCGCTAGCCCCCGGTTCGCAGAAGATAAATAAACGGGATGTATAAATCTAGCCCTTGGTTCGCGGAAGATAAATAACCAGTTCTATCTCCAAGACCGGCTAGATAAAGGCCGCAGTGAGCTTGTCCACGTTTCTCTAAAAAGCGGATATTATTTCCTGCCCGATCCTAAGCGAAATTAATATTTCATATCATCAGCAGCGGAATTCATATCGCAAAATAAGAATCCGCTACTTTAATGTCTCGAATTAAATGTTATTTTAAGTCGATTGTGATGTCGGTTTTGTCGTCGGCGACTTCAATTTCAACGCCTGATGAGCTGTAGCTCTGATATTTCAGTGGAACCAAGTCCTTTTTGCCGCCTGTGGAGGCTTTGACAGCCACGCGATGCGTTCCGCGAATGGCCCCGTCATTGGGCTTAAACGTTGTCAGGGTAAAGGTGCCGTCCGCTCCAATTGTACCGTGGGCCTCACGGCCTCCATCGGTAGGCTCGAAGCTGACCGCCCCTTGTGTCATCGGCTTGCCCTTTAGGCTGACTTTCCCTTTGATAGCAACTGCGGCGGTCCGTTCCACAGCCTGTTCATTTGTATTGCCACAGCCTATGAGCAGAATTGCGCTGAAAACCGGAATGAAAATCTGGAACTTTGCATTTCGAGTCATGATGAGATTCTCCGTGAAGAAAAAATGAACCGCGACTTTCACAGCCGGGTTCATTTTTTTTGAATTTTTCTGGAAATTACAGATTACCAGTGATCAATAGGAGTCGCCTGAGATCACTTCGCCACCGGCCATAGTTCCCAGGGCACGCCAAGTCGCAGGGTTAACGGAATCTTTGATGAAACGTACGCTGCCATCTGCAAAAACGGTATTTACACCGCCTGGGTGAGAGCTGCTGGCGGTGTTAACCATGAAGGTTGGGCCACCGTCGTTTTCGTCGGTCGAGTCCCAGTCGGCGGAAACCATTTTTCCAGCGTTTGAAAAACCGGTAGCGCGACTTAGTGCCATGACTTTATGATTTGGTGTCATCGCCGTGGTGATTCCTGAGTAGTAAACTCCTCCGTTACACCAACGTGTGTGATTGAGAGGGCCACCAGCCTTGATTTTGCCTGTCTTGGCACCACATGATCCAATTAACGCAGCCAGAGCCGCGGCCGAGTCAGCACCTGGAGCTGGAACGTTAGTTGCACTGAATGTTCCAACAGAAGTAGCAGTTGGATAGGTATTTGCAGGAATACAACTACGAAACTGGGCTCGACCGATCGAGCCTTCGCTGGCCATCAGTGTGTTGCTTGTACCGTCGCTGATCATAGAAATCGTACGGGAGTAATTCGGGCCGAACATGGACTTGTTCATTGGTCCGACAGTGTTTGTGGTGCCCCAGTTGGTCTGGTGAACATACCAGTCGCCATTGCTGACCCCATAGCTGGTCGTGCCGTACATTGTGGAACCCATCGAAGAGTCATCGATGTGTGAGCCTGGGTCGCTTGGGCAATACAGGAAGGAGAGCGGGAGATTCGAGACAGTGGTATTTGGTGGAGCGCTGTAAGTCAGTGTGAAATTGATTGAGGCGAAAAACGCATTCTGCTCCAGAAAAGGAGCGCTTCGGGCAAATGCGCTCCAGGATGATTCGTACAACCATGTTCCAGGGCCGCCTGTAGGAGCCGGGACGCAAATGGTTTGCATTGGGAAGGCCCCAACAGCACTTTCGTAATTGTGAAATGCCAGGCCGATTTGCTTCAAATTATTGATGCACTGAGCACGGCGGGCAGCCTCGCGGGCGGATTGTACAGCAGGAAGCAACAGGCTGATCAAGACAGCAATGATCGCAATAACGACCAGTAACTCAATCAGAGTAAAAGCTTTACGACGATTCATCATATCTCTCTTCATCAAATGTTCATGATTTTTTCATCAAATCCACATAGATGTATATGTAGATACGATAGATACACACATAGTTTATGACCTATCAAGTAGCCAGTCAACGGGACGCCCGCGTTTTTTTCGTGAAGATTTCATGAGGTTTCACGAAGATTCTTGTGAAGGCACGAAACGCTCATGACTCAAGATTGGTTTAGGGGAGATAGGGCGACGAAACCGAACTTCTGGAGTGGCTGGAGGTTCTCACCAAGGCACGAGTCCTGTATACTCTATTCAGATAAGTCTGATCAGGTTCGAATGATGAGCCTTCGTGGTATTTCCATAGATGGAGTTTGGCCGTCCGCCAAAAGCTTGAAACATGCGTGAAATCGGCCAACTACCCAACTCTCGGTCTGCCTCGATTTTTTCTGATTTCCTGCTGACCAAGGGCATGAAATCCGAGCCTCGCCAGAATTCGGATCAGACGATTTCGATCTGGCTGATCGACGAAACCCGACTTGCTGAAGCTCGCCAATGGCTGGCTGAGTACGAGCAGAAACCTGACAATCCCGGCTTTGCAGCAGCCACCCGTCAGGCCAAAACTTTGAGAGACACGGAATCAAAGCTTGATCGAGAGTATGCCAAACGCGTGGTCGATGCCGGTAGCGTCTATGATTCAGGACGCCTTTTAAAGCGTAAGCCCGTTGTGACCATCCTGATCGCGATTTCGATCGGTGTCAGTCTCTGGACAAATTTCGGTAAGAAAACCGACCTGGTCATCAACTATATCAATTTCACCACCCCTCGATATGACGACAACAATGGATGGGTTGTTGACAGCCTGGACGGAGCCTTGGGCTATGAGCCATGGCGATTGGTGGCACCGATGTTCCTTCATATGAACTTCATGCACCTCCTCTTCAATATGTCGTGGGTGGCCAATCTGGGCGGGATGATCGAGCGTGAAAAGGGCTCGAAACTGCTGCTGATGGTCGTGCTGATCACGCATATTGCATCGGCATTTACCGAATACTTCTGGGATGTCTATGGGCTCGATAAACAGGTGATTTTATTCGGAGGCTTCTCAGGTGCCGTCTACGGCCTGATCGGCTTTGTCTGGATGTATTCCGAGACCTTCAAAGGCTCGTATATTCGTCTCTCAGGCCAGAATCTTCAACTGGCTTTGATCTGGATGGTCCTCTGTTTCACAGGCCTGCTGGGGCCTGTCGCCAACGGGGCACATGCAGGAGGGCTCGTTGCAGGCATGTTGCTTGGGATGCTGATCGGCTTACGCGATGAGCGTCGTTGCTGATTCTTTGGACGACATCAACCGGGCCATCAGCCAGTCAAGCGACTCCGGGCACGCCCCCCAGCCTACCCCATGAGGCCCTTCGTAAATTCGGCTCTCGTGCTTGACGCCTGTTTTTTCAGACATTCGCTGTAATAGCTTTGACTGAAAAATCGCGTCGCAATTGTCGTCGTTTGTTCCAAATACGCCGAGAATTGGTGCGATTTCCGAGAAGCTGCACGGCGAATTTTGGTCCCAAAGATAATCGTGAGAAAATGGAGAGAGCCTGCCAGGCCTGATTCCGCCCAGATTCTCAGCCACCTTATAGACCACTTTCATGCTTAAATCTCTGCACCTGATCGCTCCGTTTGCGGAATGCCCGATCTCTTCAGGGCCCCTGACTCCATCATAAAACCGGTCGTATTTCATTTCGCCAGCACGCACCATATGGAATGCAAACCATTGGCGTAAATCAACAGGCCCATAATAATTCACGCACGCTTTGATTTTGAAATTCAATTCCGTACGGTATTCTGTGCCTAAAAGCGTTGCAACCAGACCACCCGCTGAGAAACCGGCCGTTGCAATCTGATTAAAGTTGATATGATGTTCTTTCGCCCAAAGGCTTTCCAAAACTTTATGAATCGGAGCAATGATCGACTGCTGGAAGGTCTCACGCGTCTGTAAATGTGGGTAATTCAGGATGGCCGATGCACATCCTCGATTTTTTAATGCAACAGCCAGTTGCAAAGCCTGATTCGACTTCACCACCGCACCCATCCCATTCCCACCAAATAAAAAAACGAGCGGCGTTCCGGCTGTATTTGAAAAATCAGAGGGCTTGTCAGGCGTCACCAACTGGATACTGAGTTGTTGCTCAAGAGGAATTGTTTTCTCCCTCAAGCCATTATCTTGAAAGTGGGTCCATTCCGGGTCGGCTTGCGAAATCGCTTCGTGGACACCAAATCCCAGGCCTGCCAAGCCTGCAATCGATCTCAGAAAGCCGCGTCGGTGGCCTTTTGAAATGGAGAATGTCGATGAGGGGTCCTGCGAGTGTGGAAGACTCATGTTTTTTTAATCAGCAAGGTGCGACGAATTCTGTGAAGTCAGTTCAACTGGTGTTTGGCAATCGTGGTGCGTGGACATTTAAAGTATAACGCCCCGGTCAACCTCAAAGGAAGTGCCGGGGCTGGATTCAGGAAAATTAATGGAGTCTCGAAATCAATCCCAGAAACGTTCTTCAGTCCAAGGGTCGCCGTGATTATGGTAGCCGTTCTGCTCCCAGAAGCCGGGTTCGTCAGTGGCTGCAAACTCAAGCCCTAGAAGCCATTTCGCTGACTTCCATGCATAAAGCTTGGGGATCATTAGACGCAAGGGCCAGCCGTGGTCAGGGTCCAGTGGCTGATCGTTACGGCTCCAGGCCACCAGGCAGTCGTCGCCCAGAAAGTCGGCGATCGGCATATTGGTTGTAAATCCATGTGCGCAGTGGGCGATCACGAATTTAGCGTCTGATTTGACGCCAGCAAGATCGGCAAGGTGACGGGTGGAGACCCCTTCCCAGACATTATCAAGCATGCTCCATCGGGTCACACAGTGCATGTCTGCAAACACCCGAACATGCGGCTGTGCCTGAAGTTCCTGCCAGTTCAGCGAGACAGGTTTCTCGACAAGCCCCAGTAAATCGAGCTTCCAGCGGTCAAGATTGATCCTGGGAACACTTCCAGCATGCAGCACAGGCCATTTAATCGTTTGATATTGACCAGGCGGAATTCTGATCGGACGCTTCGTATCTTCACTGGTGACAATGCCTTCGAGCGACTTATCCATGTTCGAGATCACTCCGGACAACTCTGTGATTCCAACGCATTTCCATCATTATATGCAGCAGGCAAATCAGTCAGTTTATGACGATGATTTAGGATTTTCCGAATGAAATGATTTTAATGCTTCCTGATAATTTTTTAACAGGCCATTCATGATCTGCTCCCAGGTCACAGTTTCTGCGTAGTTTCGTGCGTTCATTGCAATGTTTTGCCGAAATGTTTTATCGGTGATCCATTCGACCAGAATCTGGGACATTTCTTCAGGAGGAGCATCAGGGGCGATCAATCGGCCTGAGACCTGATCCTGAACGACATCGGCAGGGCCCCCATCAGCGATCGCCGCCACGGGCAGACCGCTTGCCATGGCCTCCAGCAGGACATTTCCAAACGTTTCAGTTCGGCTTGAAAATCCAAAAAGATTCATCGCAGAATATGCATCTGCCAAAGGTTCGCCAGTCAAATAGCCTGTAAAATGGACTCTTCCAGCGGCCTGAGTAATATTTTTCAAGCGATTTTCAAAACCAATTCTCGAAGGCCCGTCTCCCACCACAAGAATGTGTGAATCTGTTGACTTATGAAGGACTTGTGAGAAAACGTCTGCAAGATAGTCGATGTTTTTCTCAGGCGCAAGACGACCACAATGGCCGATCACCACGGCGTTTTCAGGGATCTGAAACTGGTCGCGAACCGCTTTTGATCCTGGTCTTTGGGGACGGAAAAGCGAAGCGTTTACCCCGCGTGTCCAGAGCCTAAGTCTCTCAAATCCAAGTCTTTCCAGGCGATGGATCATGGTCATGGATGGAACGTAAGTCACAAGGGTGCGATTATGAAACCATCGTAAATATCGCGCCACCATCGGAACAGCCCAACGCATCCTGTAATGGCTCGCATAGGCGTCGAAATTGGTATGGAAACTCGAAACGACTGGCAATCGACGTTTTTTGCAATATCGCAAAGCCGATAGCCCCAAACCACCTTCTGTTGCAATATGTACGAGGTCTGGATTAAAAGCGGATAACACCGTTTTATATTTTGAAAATGGCGGTCTTGGGATCAGAATTTCTTTATAAAATGGCAGAGGCAGCGCAGGAACTGTTTGTATTTGAAGGCGGTTTTTATATTCCGGATTAATTCCCAGTTCTGATGCAATCTTACCATAGTCTGGATGGATCACCAGAACATCGTGCCCTTGTTCTAAAAGGTGCTTTGTGAGCATGCCGAGAGTGCGTGAAACACCGTTGATCTGCGGGGGAAATGTTTCGGTAATCAGTGCAATACGCATTTTTTTTTGAGATTTCATCTCTTCAAAATAGAGATTATCGTCGCCAGCGATCGGCTCACATGTATTCAAGTATGGCGTGCATCGACCCTGAAATGCAAATGAAATCTGCATGATGATTTTGTGAGAGAACGCTGAAGAAGTCAGTCCTCTATCAGATTTGTGGCATATGCGGGATCATCAATCGATGTTCTTGAAAAAATTGTATCAACGTCGATTCATGAAACTCAAAACGATCACAGGCCAATCGAATGTCTCAGTTAAGGCTGCTGAAAGTGTAAAACGTCTGACCATAAGCGGCTATAGGCTTCAATGGTTCGTTCCAGAGTGTAATTTTGTTCCACTCTCAATCGGCCAGCAATCCCAAACTTTTTGGTGAGTTCCGGCTTTTGAATCGACTCCATGAGAGCATCGGCCAGTGCCTGAGCATTTTCAGGAGGCACAATCCAGCCGGTTTGCTGAGGCACGATCAGCTCGTTGGTCCCTTCCACGTCGGTCCCGATCACGGCTTTGCCTGCCGCCATGGCTTCGAGCACCACATTCGGCATACCTTCCCAAAGTGATGGCAGAATCAAGAGATCTGACGATTTCAGGATCTCGCGGACATCAGTTCGGAACCCCAGCCAATGGACGTGTTTCTGAAGGGTCGGCGACGATTGCCGGCGCTCGTGAAACCACTCACTCTCCGATCCATCATGCCCCATCATTACGAGATGCCAGTTCTTATGCTTCTGCGCTACAAGTTCCGCTGCATCAAGAAGATACGGTAAACCCTTCTGGGCGTCGAGCCGGCCGGCAAAGAGGCTGATCCTGTCTGATTCGGATAGGCCTAAGGCTTTACGGTCTATCGGTTTGGCTTGATCGAATGGTCGCACATCGACGCCGTTCGGAATCACGGTCAGACGTTTCTCAGAAAGTCCGCCATAGGTCTGGCTAAATCGTCGAACACCTTCGGAAACGCAGACGGATCCCAGCGACATTTTTGCTGTAAGTCGATCCACCGTAAGATGCCACGCCTTTTGATGCTCAGCCACCCGCAGGCCACCCAGGACCCATGGGACAGAGGCCAGTCTCGCTCCAAGCCTTCCAGCCACGTTCGCATGGAACATAAATGTTTGAACCAGAGCAGGTTGCAGATCCTTTAAGGCTCTGGCCAGCTTGCGGATCGCCTCAACTGGCTTGCGTTTGGAGACAGCCAGACATCGTACCTCAACACCTTCCTGACGAAGGACTTGTGCCAGTGGCTCGTCACCGCCGAGGTTGATGACCGAAACTTTCCAGAGCTTACGATTCAGACCGAGGGCAAGATGGACAAGAGCTTTTTCAGCACCACCGACGTTAAGATCTGTGATGACAAGGCAAACAGGCACCGGAGCATCGGGCCGAGGGGCACGATTCTTGGAAGTTTCAGCAAGTCGGGATGCAAGACTCTGCAAATTCGGGAACCGATTGGGAGTTTAGAGTGGTAGAATCGAGTTCAGGAAATTCTGGAACACTTCTCCTGGGGCTGATTCACGCTGGGATGCCGGAACTGGACAATCGGGAGTTCTATAACGAACAATGGCATAGAATCGCTGAAGAAACAAGAGGATTTGATTGGAGATTCTCAAGAAATCGCTTGAATCTCCTTCCAGGCAAGCAAAGTGGTCAGGCCAGCCCCTCCCTATTAAAGGTGAACGATCGTCCCGTGAACATCGAACTATTTGACTTCCACCTCCCTCCGGAATTGATCGCCCAGACGCCTGTCGAGCCTCGGGATCAGTCGCGATTGATGGTCCTGGACCGCCGATCTGGAAACTGGTCACATCACCTCTTCTGTGATCTCCCGAAGTTCTTGAATAGAAATGACTTAATCGTAAGAAACAATACCCGGGTCCTGCCCGCCCGCTTGATCGGATCGAGGGATCGGACAGGGGGCCAGTGGGAATGCCTGTTCTTGAATCCGGCGCAGGATGGTTGCTGGAATGTGATCACTCAGACACGTGGTAAACCTCAGCCAGGTGAGGTTGTTACAGTGGGTCAGGGACTCAAGCTGAAGCTGGTCCAAAAGCTCGATCGAGGGGCTTGGCTGGTCAGACCACTGAATTCCGATTCAGGCCCTTCGTTTCAAGACTTGCTTGAATTGCATGGTCATATCCCGTTACCACATTACATCAGGGCCGGGCAGGATCAGCCTGAGGATCGGGCGTGGTATCAAACCGTGTTTGCGAACGAGGCTGGTTCCGTGGCGGCTCCCACGGCGGGTCTGCATTTTACACCGAGGTTGATTGACGAATTGCAATCGAGCGGAGTGAATTTTGCAGATGTCACGCTTCATGTCGGGATTGGGACATTCCAGCCGATCAGAGTCGAGAATATTGAAGAGCATGTCCTGCATGCAGAAGTCGCCGAACTGAAAGAGGATACGGAGGAGTCGGTGGAGCTTGCCAAGTCTCGTGGAGGCCGGGTGATTGCCGTAGGGACCACATCCACCCGGACCCTGGAGGCGTCTGCCAGGTCAGGCAAAGTTCAGCCATTTCGCCATGAAACTGCACTTTATATCAAACCAGGATTTCAATTCAACGTATTGGACGGCCTGATTACAAATTTCCATTTGCCAAAATCGAGTCTGATCGTGCTTGTAAGTGCTTTCGCAGGTCATGAATTTGTGATGGAGGCGTATCGCGAAGCAGTTCGGGAAGGTTACAGATTCTACAGTTACGGCGATGCCATGCTGATTATTTGAAAATTGGAGAGATTGTATCATTATGTATACTTCGCACCTCGACCGTGCGCAGTTTTATTCTTTCAAAGCCGAACTTTCAGATCCCAGAATGAGTGAAGATTACGCATCTTTGATGAACGACGCGCACAAAATCGTACGGAAATGATGGAAAGATTTGACGGATGGAGTGGAAGGAGCACGGGTAGGGCATTTAAAATTCTGAGAAAAAAGACTCTTGCGATTGCCGATGGAGCCGGATTGCGATAGTCTGGAAGAGTCTTGGTTCATCACACAATTTAGCCTGACAGATTCGGGGAACTCCAAGTGGCGGATCGCCTTCAAGTCCTTGCGAAGATCAGGCACTTGTGCCTTGTCGCTGCTCCCATGGTTTATTTTCTGATGCCTTTAGAACTTCTGGCACAGGCTGAACCCTCTGCGGCATCGGCTGTTGCACCTGAGACAGAGACATTTATCGCCTGGATGATCCGGGCTTCAGGGCCACTTGGCCTGATCATGCTATTGATGTCATTTTATCTGACGGCCCTGATCGTCTGGATGTTTCTGGAGTATCGCCAAAGCCGTGCGATTCCTCAGAAACTGGCCTCAGATATTGCGGAACTGGCTCGTCTTAAACGGTTTGCAGAGATTCCAACCAGGCTCGCGGGCGACGATTCGTTTCTCGGAGTGGTCCTTCGTGCCGGCCTTCGCAAACTCCCAACCGGTGGTCTGACCGGTGCCATGTCCGCCATGGCGGCGACCAACGAAGCCGAAACGATGAGGATGGAGCACCGTACGACATATCTTGCGACTGTAGGGACTCTAGGGCCGATGATTGGTCTGCTGGGCACGGTTTACGGCATGATACTGTCATTCCGGGTCATGGCTACAGCAGGCGCAAATCCACAGGCAAGCCAACTGGCGGCTGGGATTTCAACCGCCCTTTTCGCCACCCTTGAAGGCATTGCCGTGTCGATTCCAGCGATTTTTTTCTACGCCTATTTCCGGAACAGAATCAGCCGGCTCTCACTTGATGTGGAAATGGCCTCAGGCGAGATCATGGAGTCTGTCGCTGCAGGGCTACGACCAGGCCACCCGATTTATTCCGGCGGATCGTCGTCAAACTTGCCCTCGATCAACATTTCTGATGAGGGTTAAACGATGACGCCCCGGACGAGTCGCCGCAACTCCGGCCCAGAGCACGTCAGCCCGAACCTGACGCCTCTGCTGGATATCGTTTTGCAACTCATCACGTTTTTCATGATGCTGGTCCATTTCGGCACGAAGGTAGAAGATTCGGCACTTTTGGTCAAATTGCCCGTTGCTCCAGCCGCTCTGCCGGGAGACGATCCCGGGATGGATAGACTCATGGTGACCCTCGACACCACAGGTCGATTGGTCAGCGGAAAAGAGGAAGTGCCGTTGACCGAACAGCCTGCGTGGTGGTCGAAACAGGCCAGCCTGAGACGCGAAGGCGCAGAGCTTTTGGCGCTTTCCACGCAGTCATTGCCGACCCGAGTCTTTGTCAGGGGCGATCGCCGACTGGCTTATTCGAGGCTTCGGGAATCGCTGGCACAAGGTCAGCAAGCTGGCTTTCAAAGATTCAGCCTGATCGTAAAACGCACGGAGGAGGCCGGGCCATGACCAATCATTCTGGCCAGGGACGTGCCATTGACTCCGATGTGATCGGCTTTGGCCACGATTGGGCCCGTGCCGCCAGTCAGGCTTTGACGACCGAAAGTCAGCAGGTCGGTGATGTTACAGAGCCGGTTCGTCGGACACGTCGACCTCGCCCACCAGAGGAAGTGGCCTTTCCCGTGGCCCCTATGCTGGACATGGCGTTTCAGCTTCTGGCATTTTTCATTCTGACCTTTCAGCCAGCCTCAAACGAGCTCCGGATCGACCTTGAATTGCCAGTAGCAACCCCTGCCCCTCCGCGTGTGGAAGGTGGCCGGGCAAGGTCGGAAACTGCGGTCACCACCGTCCCAAAAATCGATATTTCCAACGACCTGAAAATCACAGCCATCGCTAACGATGAAGGTGCCTTGGTAGGCTTGAAACTTGGTCAAGCCGATATCGCCGATATATCTACCCTGACCGATCGACTGGCAAGGTATCGTAAATTGCTTGAGGATAAGCCGTTAAAAGTCTTGTTGGTGGCTGATCCGCGATTGGTCTACGAAGAGGCCGCCCGTCTAATCGCAGCAGCTCAGTCTGCTGGAGCCGAAACCATCCACCTGGCCGAAACTCCTGTGGTAAGGGTAAAGCCAGAATGAACACCTTTTCCCGCTGGAAAACCTGTTGCGCTATCGGGCTTTTACTGATCTGTTTCCCGATACATTTGATGGCTGATGGAGATCAAAAACAGGCCGTGCCCGAACAGGTTCAGGCAGTAGGGCTGGCAGATTGGCCGATTCTGGCGCGGGCATTAGAGGTTAAGCCTGTAGCGGATGGACGGATTGTGAGCTTTCGGGAACTTTGGGAGATGAATCCGTCTGAATTGTCGGAACCGTTGGCGATTTCAGGGCTTGTGGTACGACGATTCAAGCGTCAGCCGGTCGGCCAGTTTCCCGCACTCGAGGAGCTCTGGATTCGGACCGACGACGATGGACTGGTCATGGTGACGAATCGGTCGAAGGCGGCTCAGACTCAGGGTGCACTGGATTTGACCGCTCCCGGAATGGCTCTTGAAATTCAGGCGAGAATGATTCGTAAAGTCTTATATGAAAGCACTGACGAGCCACGGATTGCGCCTTGGCTGGTGGCCCAGAAAGTTTCTGTCAAAGGATCTGCTGATGGTGCAATGGGATCGAATCAGGATTCAGGAGAGAGTCAGAAGCTGATTTTTCTGATTTTTTCGATCATCTCTGCAACTGCCATATTAAGGCTTGTTCTGGGCTTTGCAACTCGATCAGGTCGATCCAGAAAGGTGGGCTGATGAATCGGGTGAAAGGCGATCATCTTATTGCCGAATTGCAATTGGCTGTTATGATCCATGATAGGGAAAGCCACCTCAGAAAGGTTGGTTGATGGAATGCAAAATCTGGGTAATCTGGAGCCGAGAGTACGGGGCCCGCTCACCGACTGGCGGAGCTTGGCCCTCTCCGCGCTCATACATGCTTGTCTGGTGATTTTGGCAGGTCTTGTGGTGATGCAGGTCGCACCATCCGTGACGGGCAAGCCTTTGGAGGTGGTCAGGGGGTTGCGAGGCGACATCAGCGGGATCGACACCCGTGCTGGTGCATCTGCCCGAATTGCGGGCGGTTCTCCAGGTGAAGATGGTGGGGCAGGGAATGTGGAACTGCCACGAGTCTCTAAAGATACGCAATTTTTGGCTCCAAGCGCAGACCCTGGTGAAATGATTCTGGCGGATGCCTTACCAGCCGCAAAATCATCAGGCCCGATTTCGACAGAAGCAGGTGCGGAGGCTGCATCAGGCTTGGGCCTGATTCCCGGAACAGGCTCTGGAGGAGGCGGGGGAGCGGGGATCGGAAGTGGCCCGGCGGACGGCCCGGGGGTTGGTTACGGAACTTCATTTTTCGGGACAGAGGCCAAAGCGAGGTCATTTGCATTTGTAATCGACCGATCCGGCTCGATGGCATTTCAAGATGCTTTGACAGTCGCTAAAGAAGAGCTGATGGGAAGCCTTCGCAAGCTCCCTCCCGAGGCAAGAATTGCCGTGATTTTTTATAATCAGGTTCCCAAACGGGTTACAGTGGCAGGCGAATTGAATTTGGCACCTGCGACGGAATCGAATAAAGCTCAGGTGGAAAAACAGCTTGAAAAGCTGTTACCTGAGGGCGGAACGGATCATATGGAGGCGTTGAAAATTGCAATCGCCATGAATCCCGAAGTGATCTTCTTCCTCACCGACGCCGATTTAATGACTTATTCCGACGTCAATAAATTGATTCAGGACGATTTGAAGGTCCGGATCCAAACAGTTCATTTCAGCCCTGGCTCGGACTTTTCGGGGACTTCACCGTTGAAAAAGCTGGCCGCCTCCACCGGTGGATCTTATCGTCACGTGGATATCAATAAATTTGGAAAGTAATGGATTCGTTATTTTCTCCCGACATTTTTAAAGAGTTCTGCCAGTCGGTGTGCATGCTCGTCGTAAGCATTTTCGAACAGTTCCATTGCCTTTTCTAATCCGACATTCGAAGCCGCTGTGAGCACGATTGGAGGATTTCCAGCATCTGTCAACCGAGCGGCCACTTCAGCCTTGATGGCATTGATTAAAAGGCATCCACCGATTGTAGAACCCGGTGAAACCGGTGTTTCAAGGCCTTCGATATGCACCATAGCATCTCCGGCAGGCGCTCCGGTATCGAGAACCAGGTCGCACACATCACTCAGTTTCAAGCCTTTGGGGTGTTTTGAGGTACTGACCTGAGCGTGTTTCTGGCTGACAATTCCGACCACTTTCATTCCAATGGATTTAAATCCTTCCGCCATTTCAATTGGAACCACGTTGCAACCGCTCGAAGAGATAATCAGAGCGGAGTCCTGGTCTGACAAGTCGAAATTGCGAAGGATTCTGGCAGCCAGTCCCGTGGTGTTTTCCAGAAACATGGCCTGACGCTGGCCGTTTGCCCCAACGACCTGATTATGAAATGTCAGTGATAATTCCACGATCGGATGAAAGCCCGGAAACGAGCCATACCTGGGCCACATTTCCTCAACCATGATTCGCGAATGTCCTG
>CAMCFM010000049.1 GCA_945874095.1 Candidatus Kuenenia stuttgartensis | reverse complement strand
TGTAGGCCCGGTCCCCTGACCGGGCGGGTTTTCGCTATTTCAATCAATACGCATGTAAAGCATTACACAAAAATGATTTGCGTCGTTCTGAAATTAAAGCCAAATCCCGCCATGTCAGGGGACATGGCCTACATAACATGTTGTCGATTTAAGGATTATGAATCGCCGTTGGGCTCCGCTCCAAATCTCAGACTAAACTCCAGTTTTCAGAATGAGAGGGGTATAGATTGATCGCCTGTTTTTTAATTCATTGCGAACCGATGGTGCCCAGAAGTAAGAACGCGTCTGGTTGGTGCTGCTGGTGCCCTTCGGACATACCTATTAATAGGCATGTCCGCTGGAGCCTCATCACCCCAAAACCGGAAATTATTTCTCGCCTGTTACTCAGTCGTTTATTCCTTCCCAACCTGCCCTGCTTTCTGGAATTGTTTCGTGATCTCCTGATCGGTCAATGCGCGATCAAAAATCGCCACCTCATCCAGCTTGCCTTCAAAACTCGTCTGGCCATTGGCCCTTCCACCGATGTAGATAGCTTTTTCCGTGGCCTTTATCACGGTTGCATTAAGCCCGCCTTCCACTTCCAACTGGCCATTGAGATACACCATCACCTTCCCGCCCTGACGCACAAATGCCAGATGATTCCATGATCTGTTGGCGATTTGCGACCTTCCTACCAAATTCGTCGCATCTCCATGGCCCACAATCAACCTCCCAGGCGAATTTCCAGCCCCACCAATTGCAATCGTATCACCCGCCGGGGTCTCAAAGAGATGGCCGGATATGGCCCTGGCATCGGTTGGCATCCCATTCCAAAACCATAATGAAACCGTTTGATCTGAGCCACTCAGGGCAACATTGGCCGTCATCCGTCCACCTGCAAAGTGGGCGGACCGATTGACATGCCCTGAAGCCGCCAATTCTTTTGAATTTGGCCCATTCAAATACAATGCCACACCCGCTTCAAACTGCGCTTGATGATCGTGGCCAGACGCATCGTTCACCTTCTCACCTGCAATCTCACTCATATTCCAATACGCCAAAGGCTTCATTTCAAGCACAGAACGGGCATATTCGCCCTGTCCCAGGGGCATCGGCTGACGCGGCTTTCCAGAAACCTTCTCCAGCAGAGTCAAAAGGGTCTCGACAATCTTCGGCTCAGCCATCACTTCCAATGCGGCCGTGCGGGCCGGCCAGGTGGTATATCCACCGAGTTTGTGCTGCTCAGGTGGCGGAATATAGCCTTCCGCACCATTGGCAAGCTCGATATTGACCGTTGTTTTAAGCGGGCTCATGGTCTTTAGTTTCAGCCCCGTGATGGCATAAACCTCGTTGGGGATCGCTGTCAGGCCCAATTCTCCAATCCTCACGGCCTGCAAAATCAGTTCGCGGTTCGGGTTGGCATCGAGCTCAATCGCTTCGCAGGCATAGACTTCGCCCACATCTTTCGGCACAGGCTTCGTCATCCTGGCCTTTATATCGTGGGCCCATTCCAGACGCTTTGTATCCGGCAGGCGTCGGGTCAGTTTTAAAGTGGCCTGAGCCATTGCAATCGGCACTTCATTCTGATATTTCACCAGCCCCAGAGCTTCGAATGCACTCTTCGCCAACTGGTCTGCATAGGCTTGGATGGTGATGTCGGTCTTGGCCTTCCCATAGTCCATCCAGTGCTGGTCTCCACTGGTGCCCTGCGACATGATCCCGACAAATCCATCTCCATCTTTCACGCCCAGTTTTTGTGCAATCTTCGCTGAAAACATCCCGAAATAATCGGCTGAAACCGGTCGTGTGCCGAAATAATGCATCGAATAATTGGCTAAAACCGCGAGCGGCTTGCCTGAATCCGATTGAATTGAAATCAGCGAAAGGGCGGGATCCACTGGCCCTGATGGCCCAATTACGTCCGGATTTAAATAGCCTGGGTGCATATTGGCCCGAACGTTGACCACTCCAAACGGATCTTTGATCATCTTGTCAGGGCGGCGAATCCATCGACGGGTGTGCGTATGATCGAAATCTTCCACCACCGTCCAGCCGATTTTAGCAGGCTGGAGGTTGCGAAAGGCTTTCACGATACTCTCGGTGATCAGACCAGGAAGCATGGCGACATAATCCGGGTCGGGCGGAGTTCCGAGCGTACCCATGGTTGAAGGAGCCGTATGCGTGTGGGTTGCTGATATGAGCATACGTTCCACCGGTATACCGGTCGACCGGGCGGCATCAGCCTTGGCCTTGTCGAGCATGTCGCGAGGCATCATGCAGCTATCGACCACTGTGATTGCAATCGTCTGGGATCCATCGTCAAGCACCACGGTTCGGGCATAAAGCCTATCGAGCACTTTATCGGCTTTGTCAGCAAGGAAACCACCGTTGACAATCACCGGAAATATAATCGGAGAGACATCCACCGATGCCACACCAGCCCTCAAAGGGCCAGCGTTTGCATTTCCAACGAATCCTGAAAGAACCAGAATTCCCAAGCCTGTAGCGATTGCAATGCGATTGTATTTCATATTCTTGATCCCTTATTTCGCAGGCTTGGGTGATTTATTGACAAATTCGAGCGATTTCTCGATCAGGATCTCGCCCGTCATTTCGCCGAGCGAAGTGCGTGAGACATAGTCATAGCGTGGGAAGCTATTGAAATCGACCTTGGTCAGGATATAGCCAAACGCTTCGTTGGTCAGGCCAAACAGGAGGTTATTCTTACCACTCATTTTGCGCTTGAGATAAAACCCGATATTGGGCAGGGCTTCGCCGGGGATGGTCAGAATCTGGCTGTTCCCGAGGTTTACCAGATTGACCTGAGCACTGATCGTATGATCGTCATTCCGCGGATATTTGAGCGGAGAGCCTGTGATCACAGCCCACATGACGGGCGAATCAACAGGAAATTTGATTTGAATGGAATCGCAATAAACTGCGGGATCGTTCTGAACAGGGGCAGATTTCACAATCCGTTGTGCTTCTGAGGCCATCAGGTGACCGATCCGCAAGCATTCTTCCCAGGTGCCTTTGCCTTCCCAATAGCCTTTCAAGGGGTCGCGCACCTTGGTCAGATCACGATTATCAGCCGTCACCATGCCGCCTTGTGCTCCGTTCATAAACAAAGCCATCCCACCAGACTCAGACTCAATTTTATCGCACATTGGGCCAATGCAATCAGGGCTTAGAATGCCACGGTCATTGCCGAGCACTTCCGGGTGAATCGCATAATTCACCACTGTGGCGATGGCCTTTTGCGAGGCTGGATCGATGGCTTGAATGACTGACATTCTGCGGTCGTAGAGGTCGGGCGCGTAGTAATTAAATGCAATCTGGCCATTGGCTTCGCCGGTGTTGATTTTGAGGGCGGCCGGTTTCAACTTCGAAACGGCGTCATTAATGGCTTCAGCCGTTTTTTCTACGACAAAATCGATATATTTCAAATCGCCGGTGTGGCCACCCTTGCCGTCGGGAAAGGCGTAGCAATCGGGGGCGCTGTGGGTGTGGGTGGATCCGATCATGACATTCTTGGCAGGAATGCCTTGCACTTTGGCTCTGACACGGTCAGCCAGAACCCCAGGGAATCCGAGCAGGTCGAGTGCAACGATGGCGACCGCAGTTTCTCCGTTTCGAAATACAACGGCCCGGGCCGTCAGTTCGCCCATTTTCTGGGTAGAAGGTTTTGGCACGCCCAGGCCGCCTGAAACGGGCAGTAAGGGATCAGGCGTGATGACCCGCATGGCGGCCCCGGCCATGAATTCAGCGGCTGATAATGAAACAGCCTGATTCAGTGACATGAAAATGCCTGTAAGGGCAAGGAATTTATGCAGGATACGTTGATGAGTCGGCATCGACATGGGGGGATTGCTCCGGGATTTTGAGGTTGGAAACCGTGGTTGATTCCGACTAGGTTAAAGCATTGGCGAATGGAAATCTACGAACTTGCGAAAGGTTTTCCTCACATCCATTCGATGAATTCCATGTGAAGCCTGTTGCCGCATGGTTCCGGGTCGGATATATTGCGTGAAAAGCTGGCCCAACTTCTTCAAATACAAGACGATTCGACACGTCAGGCTCATCAGAAATAGAAACAGGACCAAAACCATGAAAAAGCACGTCGTTTTCTTCGAGGCTGAAGGTGGCACGGACAAAGGCCCTGATGGGCACCGCAAGGACACCATGCCGATGGTCAATGCCCTTGTTCCGAAGGGCTGGACGGCTGAAGTGATTTATTACAGCGACACGGATCGACCGGCGATTTTCGACAAAGTGGTGGCCACGGCTGATGCCTATGTGAGCCGGATCAATCCGGGAACGATTCCTGGAGGCGAGGCCAGCTATTTCCAAATGCTTCGCCAGCTTTGCGATGCTGGTGTGGTGGGCATGCCGCACCCTGACGCCATGGTCGGCTATGGGGCCAAGGACGCACTGGTGAAGCTGCGCGACACCAGTCTGGTTCCACCCGACACGCACGCATATTACAAGACTGAGGAGCTTCACGAGCACTTCCCCGTGACACTTTCACTGGGCGAGCGTGTATTGAAGCAAAATCGGGGCTCTACCGGCGAGGGAATCTGGCGGGTGGCGGTGGTGGACGACCGCAGCTTCACCAAAGGTCAGCCGCTCCCACTGGACACGAAAATCAAGTGTACCGAGGCCGTGGATAATCACGTGGAATTTCGTGAGCTTGGCGAGTTCATGACATTTTGCGAGTCCTATATTGTGGGCGATTACGGCATGTTGGTTGACATGCGATTTTTGCCAAGGATCAAGGAAGGCGAGATCCGGATCCTGCTGGTCGGCCCGACCCCGATCTTTGTGGTGCACAAAAAACCGGCTGAATCGGCCGACGCATTTTCAGCGACGCTTTTCTCAGGCGCAAAGTATACATACGACGATCCAGCCAAGTGGCAGCCGCTGGTTGACATGTTCCTGGGCACTTTGCCGACCATCATGCAAAAGCTTGGTGGGTATGAGATCCCCTTGATCTGGACCGCCGACTTCATGCTGGACAACAACGAGGACGGCTCGGACAAGTACGTTCTGGGCGAGATCAACTGTTCATGCGTAGGCTTCACAACGCACCTCGAGCACGGGATTCAGGAAACGATCGCCGATGAGATCATTCGCACAGTGGAGCGGCTGAAGGCCTGAGTGCACGAAGAATCCGTGATTTGGTTCTGACCGTGGGTCTAGCCGCAGGGCGCTAGACCACGGTTTTGGCGTATTCTTGAACTTGCGTTTGATACCAACTTTATCGCTCAATCCGTTGCCTCAGGCCTTGAATCTATGGGCCTTTCTCACGTAAGTTAGGAGTGGGTTTAAATGACAGATCATGGATGAGAGCGTTCCAGATGGCCCGTAAGAAATCGACTGAAGCGGTAAGAACAGCAGTCATTGCTGATCCTGGTATGTCGGAAACCATCCGCGTGGTGGGTGCCCGTACGCACAACCTGAAAAATATCGACATCGAAATTCCTCGCGACAAGCTCGTCGTCTTCAGCGGTGTCTCAGGTTCCGGCAAAAGCAGCCTGCTTTTTGACACGGTCTATGGTGAAGGCCAGAGGCGGTTTCTGGAGACGCTCTCGACCTACGCCCGTCAGTATCTCGACCAACTCGACAAGCCTGATGTGGACTCCATCGAAGGGCTGCCGCCGACTGTCGCCATTGACCAGAAAATTGGCACCTTCAGCCCACGTTCCACAGTCGGCACCATCACCGAAATCTACGACTATCTGCGGCTCCTATTCTCCAAAGAAGGCGTTCCGCACTGCCCGAACTGCGGAGTGGCCGTGCAGACCCAATCGCCCGACCGCATTGCACACACCGTTCTGGCCATGCCGGAGGGTCAGCGGCTGATCCTGCTGGCGCCTCAAATCCGGGGCCGGAAGGGCTACCATAAGGATGTGTTTGAAGCCTTGCGCAAGGCGGGCCTGATCCGGGCCCGGGTCGATGGCGAGATGATCGAGATTGATCCTCCGCCCACGCTTGATCGCAACACGGTTCACACCATCGAAGCCGTGGTGGACAGGCTTGTGGTGCGTGAAGGGATCGCCGCACGGCTGGCGGAGAGCCTTCAGAATGCCTTGAAACTGGGCGATGGAGTGGTGATTCTCTGCACTGAAACCGATGGCCAGTGGACCGACATGCTTTTATCGACCAAGGCCGCCTGCCCGAAATGCAATCTGAGCCTGCCTGAGCTGGAGCCCCGTACTTTCAGCTTTAATTCCAGCTATGGAGCCTGTGGGCAGTGTCAGGGTCTGGGTTATCTGGACGAGTTTGATCAGGATCTGGTTTATTCCAACCCTTCCATTGGCCTTTCCCAAGGTCTGGTCGCGCCCTGGGTGGACCCTGCCTTGATTGATCGTGTGGAACCGCCCGTGGGTGCATTAAAATCCTGGCTTGCTGAAAATGCAATTTCTGATAAAAAAGCTTATCAGGATTGGCCAGTAGAGATTCAAAAGCAGTTTTGGGATGGTCTGACAGCTGACAAAAAAACCAGTCGGGAGAAGTTTGTCGGATTAAATCAGATTCTAAAGAAGCAATTAAAGGATGCAAAAAGCGATCGCCAGCGTGAAGCTCTGGCCGCTTACCAGACCCGGAAAACCTGCGAAACCTGCGAAGGCACTCGGCTCAAGCCGGAAAGCCGGTGCGTGAAGTTGTTTGATACTCCGATTGCAACCATTGGGAACTGGCCACTTGATAAAGCCGCAGCGTTCTTCGATAAAATGCGATTCCCAGCCGATCGCCAGCCAATTGGTGGCCCACTGGCCAAAGAAATTGCCGCCAGACTGGCGTTTTTAAATCATGTGGGGCTCTCCTATCTGACACTTGACAGAGCTGCCGAAACCCTCAGCGGGGGCGAGCTTCAGCGTGTTCGTCTGGCGGCTCAGGTCGGTTCCGGACTGGTCGGGGTGGCGTATGTGCTGGACGAACCCACGGCCGGCCTGCACCCTCGCGACACCGACCGATTGATTGAAACCCTCCGCCAGCTGCGCGATATCGGCAATTCCGTGCTGGTGGTCGAGCACGACGAAGCCATGATCAGGGCCGCCGACTGGCTTGTGGAAATCGGCCCTGGGGCGGGGCCTGACGGTGGCCATATTGTCGCGTTTGGGACGCCTGCCGATAGCCAGAACTGGCTCGATTCGCCCACCTCCAAAGCCTTGCACAAGCCACCTGCCGAGCTTGAAAACGGCTCAAGCTGGAATCCGAAAAAGCACGAGCCATGGCTGACTTTGAAAGGGGCCACAGAACACAATTTGAAGACGGTGGATATTCGCATTCCGTTATCGAAAATGACATCCGTCACAGGTGTATCAGGGTCTGGTAAAAGCACCTTGATTTATGAGATTCTGGCGCCGGCTGTGGGGCGGGCGATTGGCCTGAAAATGCCGAGGCCGGGCACGTTCAGCGAACTCACAGGCACGGAAAATGTCAGGCGACTGGTCCTGGTGGATCAATCACCGATCGGCCGGACACCGCGTTCCACACCGGCCACTTATACGGGCTTGCTGGACGAGATCCGTAAGGTGTATGCAGGCACGCGCGACTCCAAACTGCGCGGATTCACCCCTGCCAGGTTCAGTTATAATGTCGCCGATGGCCGGTGCCCGAAATGCGATGGCCAGGGGCAATTGAAAATTGAAATGCAATTTTTGTCGGATACTTATATGGAATGTCCTGAATGCAGGGGCCTGAGATACAACAGGGCCACTTTGGCGATCCATTTCAAGGGCCTTTCGATTGGTCGATTGTTGCAGACCAGAATCGACGAAGCCCTGCCACACTTTGAGAACGTTCCGAAAGTGTACGACGGCTTGAAAGCCCTGCACGATGTGGGGCTGGGGTATCTGACGCTGGGGCAATCGAGCACCACCCTATCCGGCGGCGAGGCCCAGCGGGTGAAGCTGGCGTCAGAGTTGGTGAAGCCGTCCATGCAGCAGACGCTTTTCCTGCTTGACGAGCCCACCACAGGCCTACATTCAGGCGATGTTTCGCGACTGACCGAGATCTTAAAACGACTGACCGCCCAGGGGCACAGCGTGGTGGTGATCGAGCACCAGCTTGACCTGATCGCCCAGAGCGACTGGGTGATCGACCTCGGCCCTGAAGCCGGTGAAGGTGGAGGTGAGGTGGTCGCCATGGGCCCGCCTGCGACAATCGCTGCCAGCCGAAAAAGCCTGACCGGCCATTGGCTGAATGTCGGACGCACGAAATAATGCAATTGTAATGTAGGGTTCCGGGTTTATGGATGTGCAGAGGAGATCCCTAAACCGCGATCGCGCTCAAAAGCGTATTTTTATAGGCACGGCACCCTGACCGGGCGGGGTTTTGCCATTTGAGCCAAAGACCGCCATGTCAGGGGATATGGCCTACATAACATATTGTTTCTTCATGAATTACGAATCGCCGTTGGGCTCCGCCCCAAATTTCAGACTCAAACTCCAGATTTCAGAATGAGAGGGGTATAGAAGCAGGTGGGATTCTACTTCTCAACGCCTCTCACTCACATAAGATAAAGCATTATTACGAAACGGGTTTGTCTCGATAATCCACGAATCACCCTGGAAGCGGGTGGGATTCATCCCACCCTAATTTGCTAGAGGATGATTACCAGCGGGTTACTTCTTTTTGGCGGTCTTGGTCATGTTGCCTTCCATGCCTTTCATCATATCTTCAAAACCGGCCGGACGGTTGTCCGGGGTTTTTGCAGCATCGTCTGTTTTCGGAACATTACCGCCGCCACAACCGTTCAGCCCGAAGATGAGCATGAAACAGACCATCAATACCGGAATCCGATTCATACGAGAATCCCCTTGTCAATATTCAGCCTTGAGTCGTTTGGAAACTTTGCAACTGGATGGATTTAAGTTTGGTGCCGCACTATGAATTTCAAGAACCTCCGGGAGAGTGAATCAACACCTGCCCGTAAGCTCTCGAATTCTTGCAATCAAAAGGAATCTGCACTCACAACTTCGCCGCCTTTTCGGGTACCAATTGACCAGAAGGTTGGCAGATTGATCGAGTCCTTGACAAAACGCACGGAGCCGTCGGCCATTCCCATATTCACGCCGCCGGGGTGATTGCTGTTTGGAGGAGCAGTACCCAGAGGACCTGTAAAGCTGAGCCAGCCGCCCTGATCCGCCGAATTGTTGCATGACGTCGAATTCGGTCCGCCCACATGCGTATAGGCATTCACGGCAACGTGCCATGGATAACCGGCGAACCACGTGTAGCCATTCCCATTGGACCGAATCGATGTGGCAGAGCCAGGCAAAGATTTGCAGGCCCCGACAAAGGTGTTCACACCAGCAACATCAGAACCTGCAACCGGGCCCGCGACCTGAAAGATGGATCGCTTGGCATCGGATGAATTCAGCTTGACAGTCGGGTTGCCAACAATGCCGAGCAGACGCTCGCTGAACAGAGCGGTGTTCGACGTACCATCAGTTATCGACTGAAACCCGATCGGGCCAAGATTTGGGTCGTTATACCAAGCATTTGGTATGATCGTACCACTGAATGAACCGTTCGCTCCAGCATTGGCCAGTTGCCCAGGGCCACCATAATTACCAACATAGTTCGTACCGCCATAAACACCTGTCGGGGTTTTCAGCGAACCATCCGAAGGGCATGAAAAAACAGAAAGCTGAAGGTTCATGACCGTGTTATTGCCCTGCTGAAAGGTATTTCCCCCAGCGTTACCGAAGATGCCAATAGAGAAGTTAAATGCATTGAAGGCCGGACCTTGCTCAAGATTCGGCAAAATCGACAGGCCCCAGCCGTAGCTCCAGCCCCAGCTTTCTACATTGGCTGTGGGAAACATGGTCTGCATCGGGAATACCATATTCTGCGAAGCATAATTATGCACCGCAAGACCGAGTTGTTTAAGATTGTTGACGCATTGCGAGCGTCGCGCTGCCTCACGCGCCGACTGAACGGCTGGCAAGAGCAGTGAGATAAGCACTGCGATAATCGCGATAACGACTAGAAGCTCAATCAAGGTAAAGCCGTTTTTAGGCTTTCGGAAGATGCTTTTTTGCATAGCCGGAAACTCCTGTCAATTCAAACTGACAAATCTGGAACAATTTTGATTCGCCGCAGATCCATAATATGTCAAGAGTCCATTTTCCAACCAGATTGGAGGAAGCAGGGCAACAACATATTTCTTGGTTATCTGTGTAGAATCATTCACTTACAGTACAATTACGATTTAACGCTGTCAAACACTTTCTCATTTTTGTCAAACAGAATGACGACCCCCGCTAAAACTAAGGAACAGGCGAGAAATCACTTCCGCTTTTTAGGCCAATCGTAGCCAAGCACAACTTGGCTGTTATCTAGCCGGTCTTGACGCTAGCCCCGGTTATTTATCTTCCGCGAACCGGCGGCTAGATTCATACATCCAGGGTTTATATCTTCCGCGAACCGGCGGCTAGGTTCACACCCGTCTGATCTGCCTTTGCTTGCGTCCGCTGGTGAAATTCTCGAATACTGCCTGCCCTAATTGTTCAGACGTGCAATATCCAGCCACTCCACGGGTGATTCTCGCAAGTTCGCCTACAAAATTGACCAGCCCGAAGTAGTAATAATCTTCGATCAAAGCGAAGCTCGAGACGCGGATCCCCGACGCTGCACAGCGTTTGGCCTCTGAAAGTGTCGCATTGGCCGTTCGGGGTGACGGTGGATAAATCAGGAGCAAGTCACGACCCTCAATATGGGCGGTCGGTTCGCCATCGGTGATCAGAATGATCTGCTTGTTGGCACTCGATTCCCTCATCAGCATGTTCCGGGCCAGTTTCAAACCGGCATGGATATTGGTGAAGTGCTGAGGCACCTTTTTAGGCGATTGATCAAGCGAGATCCGCAAATGCACTTTCGAATCAAACATTGAAACCTGCTTCGGAGCCGAATTCAAAAGCTCGCGTTCTGTCATGGGGCTTGCATAACTGTAAAACCCGACCATTTTCAGCGAATCTGTCGGATATTGTGCCCTGACCATCGCAGCCAACCCCATAGCCACCTGCTTGGTCATTGCATATTTACCAGACCGGTTCATGGAGCCGGACATGTCAATCAAAACCACTGTGGCGCATGACGTCTGATATTCCGTTTCATACACTACAAAATCGTCTTGTTCCAACTTCACAGGTGGCCCACCGCCCTTGCGGGCGATTGCATTTCGCATGGTCTCATGAAGGTTGATATTCGACAAATTATCGCCGAATTCATAAGCCTTGCTATCCTCATGCACCACCGTTCCAGCGCCCTTGTGGGTGGTGTCGTGCTTGCCCATCGAGTCGCGGTCAAACGATTGAAACAGGTTCGACAGTGCCGATTGCTGAATCCGCCGCAAGCCCTTGGCCGAAACCTGATAATGCCCGTGTTCGTCCTTCTCAATCAAGCCTTCCTGACGGATCAGGTCGAGAATCTCTTTCGTATCCTCGTCGCTCTGGTCAATTCTCTGCCAGATTTCGTCGCCCATGCTCATCATATATTCTGCCAGTTTGTCGAAGACCGATTCCGACTTCGACCCTGTCGGATCCTGACTCCCATCCCATGCTGCATATTCATGAATCGACATCTCGGCTCGCTCCCGTTTTCTGTTCTGGCTGAAATGCAATCGCTATGGACAGGATTTATATCGAATTAGAATGCTCTGGGATCAGCGACGGTAGCTGGCTGAACCACTTTTCGAGCTCTTGTTGAGCTTGTTGTTCACATGCAGGCCATCCAGAATAAATTCGACAGCACCTGCCACGAGTTCCTTGCGCACTTCGGCGGAAGGGGCGTTTAAATGGCGCTGAACGAAGTTTTCGGCGGATTGCAGAATCTGGGGAACGTCTTCCACCGTTTTGACGATATCTTTAGAGGCTTGCGATTCGCTCAGTTCCAGAGTCTTCCCGCCGTCAAAATATTCGACAGCCTGACGGAAGCTCTTGAGGTCGAAATATTGCGAGAAGACGGTTTTTGTGGCCTCGGCACGCAGGCGATTGACCAGATCATCTTCCTGACCATCGTCTTCGGTCAGGGTCAGTTCGATCTTGCCACGCGAGCCTGCTGAAAGGCCTGAGAGGTCGGAAGGGCGTGGAACGACCCATTCCTCGCCGGCCAGAATCGAGCGACGTTCAGCTGCCGAAATGCAATTTTCGAGGTTGCAGATCGACATCCGTACCGAAACGCCCGACTGCTGATTCACGGATCCACTGGTCCGGGCTGCCCGGGCGTATTCTTCGACCAGTTCCTTCATATAAACCGGCGTGAAAAGCTTCAGGCCAGCTCCTCGGTCGGTCCAGGCTTCGGCATCGCTGATGGCCATGCCCAGCTCACGAGTCAGCGGGTAGTGGGTGCGAATCACGGAACCGATCCGGTCCTTCAGTGGGGTCACAATGCGGCCCCGATTGGTGTAATCCTCTGGGTTGGCTGAGAAGACCATGCTCAGGTCAAGGTTCAGCCGGATCGGGAAGCCGCGTACCTGAACGTCTCGCTCCTCAAGAACGTTAAACATTCCGACCTGAATCTTGGGCGCCAGGTCGGGCAGTTCGTTCATACAGAAGATGCCGCGATTGGCGCGTGGGATCAGTCCGAAGTGGAGCGTATCCTCGCTCGAAAGGTATCGCCCTTCCGCATGTTTGATCATGTCAATCTCGCCGATCAGGTCAGCGATGGTGACATCGGGCGTGGCAAGTTTTTCAGTATATCGGCGGTCGCGGCCGACCCACTCGATAGGCGTATCGTCGCCCTTGGAACGAATCAGCTCACGGGCCATGTGCGAGATGGGGGCCAGTGGATCGTCGTTGATTTCCGAGCCTGCCACGATCGGAATGGCATCGTCCAGCAGGTGCACCAGCTGACGCAGCAAACGTGTCTTCGCCTGACCACGAAGGCCTAGCAGGAGAATGTCGTGACGCGAAAGGACTGCGTTCTGAATCTGAGGGAAGACGGTTTCGTCGTAGCCCAGAATACCGGGGAAGAGCGGTTCGCCGGTTCTCAGTTTGGCGATCAGATTACGCCTGAGTTCATCCTTGACGGATTCCGATTTGTAGCCTGATTGTTTCAGATCGCCGAGCGTGTGTGGCCGTGCAGTTGTGGTCATGAAATCACTTCGCGAATCAAGTTCAAATTCGAATCCATCGGTACCCTGAAGAGTACATCGTATCAAATTATGATAGTCCTGTGTGGGAAACTGTCCACCTGAACGAACCTTCGGCACGGCTCTGCACCAATAACACAAAAACACCTGTAACCAACTACATAACATATGGTTACAGCCGATTATAGATCACAATAAAGCCTGTTTTAAGTCTTTTGATTCTGTGGAATTGTGGAACATTGGCCGGCAAACGACTAAGATATAGGAATCAACCCTTGACTGGCCTTGAAATAGGGACAGTTCCAAAGGGCAAACTTGCCTCCTGACTTTTGGGGCATCCCCCATCTCCAACCCAACCCAACGACTTTCAAAAAAAACGATGGAAAGGTTCGGCGCGTCATGCATCAACATCAAACCAACTCTGGCCGTAGCACTCGGATCTGGTGGATAGCAGGTCTGTTGGCTATTACGGTGGCCGTGACGGGTCTTCTCAACCGCCCATCGCACAAGCTCGATCTTTCGAGGAACCCGCTCGTGACGCAAGCTGCTTATCAGGATGGCCCGAAAGTCGACCTTGAAGGTGGAGTGGACTGGATCAACACGGCCGGCCCGATCCGTATCGAAGATCTCAAAGGCAAGATTGTACTTCTGGACTTCTGGACATACTGTTGTATCAACTGCCACCACGTTTTGCCTGACCTGGAACGGCTTGAAAAGAAGTATCCGAACGAGCTGGTCGTGATCGGCGTCCATACAGCCAAATTCAACGCTGAAAAAGACACGAACAACATCAAGAAAAAAGTGGCGGAGTACCGGATCAAGCACCCGGTCATAAACGATGCCAATCACACGGTTTGGAACAAGTTTGGAGTGAACAGCTGGCCGACCTTCGTGCTGATTGATGCCACCGGCAAATATCGCGGATTTACCAGCGGAGAAGGCAAATACGAGTTGCTGGATGAAGTGATTGGGAAACTTCTAGCCGAGCATCGCGAGCGTAAGGAACTGAACCTGACGCCGGTAAAATTCTTCCCTGAAAATGAGAAGAAACACGATAACGTTCTGCTCTATCCAGGCAAGGTCCATACAAATGGCCCTGCCAACAGGCTGATTGTGACGGATACCGGCAACAACCGGATCGTTGTGGCGGATCTGGACGGTAACGTGGTCGACGTGATCGGTAACGGCCAGGCTGGGTTCAAGAACGGAGGCTTTCAGGAAGCCACGTTCAACCGCCCTCAGGGCACGTATCTTAAGGACGATTTCC
>CAMCFM010000048.1 GCA_945874095.1 Candidatus Kuenenia stuttgartensis | reverse complement strand
GCTCGTATCATCACGACAGCCGGGCAACGTTCAACAAACCGATCGAGAATCGCTGTAGGCAACATCCTTGCCGTCTCCTGAGAGTCAACGCAACATCCTTGTAATTAATAAATTATATCGTAAATCAAAAGACCTTGAAAGGGGTGGCTTCACCCCACCCTACTTTGACAGCACCGGTTGGGTTGGATTCTTCAGTCCCATTCCAGAAGCTCTTTGGCCATCTCAGGGCCTGGTTTCATTGCATCCATCCCTCCAAATCGGTCGGTCTTGCCGGCTCCCAACATTTTGGCTTGTGCGAACAACTCTTTTGCAGCTGCAAGGTCGCCCTGACGCTGTCGTAATTGAGCCATCGCATAGACCGGCTGCCAGGCGTGTGGGCTGGCCTTGATCGACTTCGCAAAATAGTCGGCGGCCACGCCAGTCTCTCCACGCCGAATTGCAAGTCGTCCAAGATTCCATAACGCACTTGCATGCAGAGGATTACGTTCGACAGTTCTGGCAAATGCAGCCTCGGCTTCCTCCCAGTTTCCCAGGTTTCGCTCCACTACGGCCAAAGCCATCTGGGCATCGTCATCTGTGGGCAACATCCGGGCAATCTCTCGTACCCGTTCTGCAGACCCAGGATCTGACGGATGCTCGCGATACTTTATGTAAGCCTCTTTCCAACATTCTGTTATGTCACTTTTAACGAAAGACTCTGGCGACTTCTGATCAATCACGTCACGATCCGATTCCGCCGTGCCGCAGCTTGCAACGCAGACAACGATAAGAATCCACAAGCATAATCCAACAGATGACTTACAGACTTTCATGATCGCAGCTCTCCGGCTTTATCCAAACTCGCCCCGACTCTGATCATACCATAACCCCAAACTTCAAAACGAAGAGGTGTATAGAACGACATCAACCAACCTCGCACCCCCCTAAAAAGTGCCACAAGATTTTAACATGTAGATATTTACATCACACGAATTTCGTGATGCTAAAAATTTCCTGAAGATTTTTTCGCACATTTGTCACGATCTGTTCTCTAGGTAAGTAGTGGGTTGAAGTAAAGCTTGCAGGTTTTACGAACAGCTTCATCCGTGAACTTACACCGAGATGTCCGACCATGACTGAAATTGAGTTGCTGAATCTGCTCAACCAGAACCACGAATACCTCCACTTTCAGGTTCGCAATATTTTGCGAAAGAATCCGCGACTTTGCCGATGGATACAGGCAGACGATGTGGCTCAGAATATATTGATCCGGATGTACCGTTGTATCAAAGATGAAAAGATGGAGATCTTTGATCAGCAGCATTTTGTCAGGCTGATGTCAACGCAACTGCGCCGGGAGGTGATTGACCTTTATCGCAAGCACTTTGGGCCGTATGGGATGGGAACTCAGTTAAAAACAGATCCACATGCGATTGCAATCAATTCAGCAACCGAATTTCGAAGAATACCAACCAGCACGACTTATACCGGACCTGACTCAGACGAAGAGTGGTCGGAATTTCACGAGAAAGTCGATCAATTGCCAACCGAATTGAAGCAAGTTTTTGAGTTGATCTGGTATTCCGGATTTACGGAAATTCAATCTGCCGAATTATTGGAAGTCAGTGAACGCACCATTCGACGACGATGGCGCGATGCCCGTATTCAGGTCCAGCAAAGACTGACTCTCTGCCCATCACAATTAAAGGCATCGGCTGCATCTTGAATTTTCATTTAAGATGATTCCGGAGTAGGGCTGGTGTCATACATATCAAGTCAATAATTCTCGCTTGATATTCAGATTCTGGTTATCACGTGTGAGCAGATATTCACGATATTTCGATTCCGACCATTGATTCAAGCGTTCAAAGACGAATTTCGGCTGTGACTGCTGGGAGTTACAAAGCGCTGAGAATTGATCCCAGGTCCAGCTCTGTTCTTTCATCAATTCGAGCAGAATCAATTTCATCGAATATGATAATCCGACAAGCCGGTTATCGTTCATCCGCAGACTCACGCCGAGATCCAATACTACGGAATCGTCAATAAACAGCTCGTTATCATCTTCCTGAATCGTACTTTGAGGTACAGCAGGAGCTTTTGCAATATCTGAACCACTCAGGGCATCAATCACAACGGAATCGTCGTCGAAGACCGTTTGCATCGGCCGATTGCTGAAGAAATCATCGTCAGGAAGATCGAGATCAATTTCCAGATCCAATTCCGGATCCTGAACGGATGAAACGCGTTTGGGAACAGGAGGGGGAGCGGGTTTGTCGATTGGAGCGAATTTTTCGACCTTCTGTATGATCGATGAAGGGGGATCAAGCTCATATTGCAATTCCTCCACACTCAGTCGCTCAGCGATCTGAATATTGGGTGGAGTCACTTGAGAGGCCTGTTTCAATTCAGCCCTGAGTTGCATGATTTGGCGCCGCAGACGTTTCAAATCGTCATCGGCCGTTGCTGTGGCAGGCGGCTTGACCAAAGCAGAATTGGCGATTTGATCCTCAGCAAAATCCGTGTTGACTGGTTCAGGATCAATCATCTTGGAGATTCGCTTTGAAGTCCTACGATCAAGAACACTGACCCTCACCCGGCCTGTGATATCATAGGATAGAGTCACTTTCAATTCATCATCACGATCAGGATCCTGATCTTTAGGCACTTCGGTTTGATATTTCAATTCCAGATGATCGTCGATCCCCTTGTCGGTTTCGATCAGGAATTCTCCGACGCTTTTCGAATCTCCCAAGAGTTTTGTCGGGGACTCGACCACTCTCAGACGAATTTTCGGCTGATTGTATTTCACTTTGCCAAATGATACGGTTTTTTCGGCTGGCAACTGGGCGTTGGATTTAATGACAACTCGCATGGAATAATCCGACTTAGCCGAATCCCATGCAACAATCCCCAGATTCAGCGTCGATTTGCGCCTTAATTGGAATATTTTATGCGACTTGCCTTCATCAGAGATGCGATCGGTCGGGTTTTGGAGAGTCAGCCAAGCTGTTGCGGCAGCACCCAGAGCGACCCAGAACGAGCCATCAGCCGGCATTTCATGACTTCCCACACGCTTTGAATCAAGTGTGTCGAGCATGGCCTGAACACCACGAGCCCGACTGCCGGCACCGACGATCAGGAGTCGTTTGACGGGCTTTGAGAGCTGTTTTTCAGCCGATTGAGCGGCTTGATAAATTGCAGTCTGGGCGCGGCTTAATAAAGGTTCCACCACACGATTGTATTTCTCCAGAGTCAGATCAAGCTGTAAATCACGTTCCTTCCAATACCTGCGACTTTTCTCGGTGGTCGTCATCTCCCGCTTCATGGATTCGGCTGCCAGATAAACTTTATCTCGTGCATTTAAATGATAAACTGGATCAAAACCAGTGCGTCCACGAATCTCGGCGGCGATCCAGTCGGCAATCGATTTCGTAAAATCCGCTCCTCCCAGAAATTCGCCGCCGGCCCACGATTCGAGGACCTGAACGTTCATGCCTTCCGCATTTAATAATGAAATATCGAGAGTACCGCCGCCCAGGTCAAAGACCAGCATATTGTCGCTCCCAGCACGAATATCCGAATATTTCACGCCCAGGAGCGGGCGATTCTCGCCGGGCTTGGGTATGCGTTCCACCATCCAGTCGTAAACTGCGGCTGCCACTGGTTCTTCTACCAGGTCCAGCACCTCTAGTTCAGCCCAGGCGGCGGCTTGAAGGATGGCCTGACGCTGACGGCTCCCAAACGATGGAGGAACCGTCAGTACCACTCGCTTGACTGGGAGTCCTATAAATAATTCCGTCCGTATTTTCAGCCTTTTGAGAATTTGTCCACAAATTTCCGCTGCACTGAAGCGGGGATTGTTTTCCGGAAACCTCGGTCTGGTATCGGCGAGAAATCGTTTCGGAAGACGGATAGGGATATCTTCTGGGTCAAAGCTGGCAGGCAGTTCATCGCCAGTGAGGAGTTTATCGGACCTGAGCAGGGCAACGGAGGGAATTTGAAACCGATCATCGCCACGGCTTTGGGGGTTGCCGAGGGGGACAAGGCGTGGTTGAAATTCGGTGTCGATGTAGGCTGCTTTAGAAAATGTGGTGCCGAGGTCGAATCCTACAACAGGTTGACCTTGGACAATCAATGCCTTGTTTGATTTGGGTTGATCCACATTGGCGGCCATAATTCAAGCCTTCAATCACGCGTCAGGTTTTCAGGAAAAGTATGGAACGTTCCCTATTACAGCCTGAAAGGTGGCAAATGAGCAATACGGATGGAAGTCTTTTTTAAAGTTTCCGGGAACGGGTTGACCGGATCGTGCGGATACGTCATGATTTAATGATTCATTCCCGCTTGACGCAACCTGTGTTTTGGATGTAGGATAGAGAAGATCCTGCGAGACGAGAGTCGTTGCAGAGGTCTTTCTTGCGTTGGTATCGACGGGTATCTCGAATGACCGAATATTTGGACGCCTGACTCGACGAATGAGTCCTGCTTTGAAACGGAGATTGATTTGATGAGCCAATTCCGCAAAATGATCCGCAGCCAGATTTTTCGGACCATTTCGAGAGAGCCGGTTGGTTCTGTCAGATCCAATCGCCGTCGAATCCGCAATCTGACGCTCTGGGTTGAATCCGTTGAGTCACGTCAACTACTGACGCTTCCAGCAGTTCTGACTATCCTGATGATGCCTGAACTGGACCAGTTTGGCGACCAGATTCTGGTAGTTCAGGGTTTTGGGATCCCCGAGCGGGCTGCTCTTGGAATCTTTGATTCAGGCGCATCGGCAGTCACTTTCGCAGGCCAGGATCAGGAATTTTTCGGGATGGGCGAAATTGGGTCAATCCCGATCAAAGTTCCTGGAGGCGCGATGGCGGAAGGTATCGGTGGATCCATCATTGGCGATGTTTCCGAGCCTGGTACAATTTATTCCGATGGAATGCATTCGTTCGATTTATCATTCGACGATATTGGATTTCCCCAGTTCAATATTGCATTGAGTCCAACCGCCCTGGAAACTCCTGATATTCAGGCGTTCGTTGGAACAGAAGATTCGCCTCTACTGCCCACAATCACTGGGACCCCGGCATTAAATGCTTCTCCGAAATATCCTGACGGAGCCGCTGCGCACGTGGAAATGCTCGGCGCAATGCTCGATTTTTCCGATATTTTTCCTGGCCTGATACTCCCATTCCCTGACCTGAACTTTGCACACCCTGGCAAAACAATTATATATGACCCGGCAAATACAGATATTCATGACACCGTGGTGCTGCCCTTAATTCCATTTGGAGGCGAAAACTCCGATGATCCTGGCGATTTGATCACGGAATCTCTATTATGGCTGATCCCGAATGTGACGGGCACTTATGATAACATCACCTCCTCCACTGGCAGTTTCCTGTTCGATACAGGTGCCCAGCTTTCCGTCATTTCCACCGATATGGCGCTTAGCCTTGGCCTGAATCTGGACGCGCCCACCACCTCAATCGACGTCCAGGGTGTGGCAGGAACCACGACAATTCCCGGGTTTACACTGACTACTCTGGATATGCTGCGTGCCGATGGCGGGATATTGCAATTTGCCAACGTTCCGATCTATGTGCTTGATGTTGCCCCCGGGATCGATGGCATCTTCGGCATGAATTTGATGAACGTGGCGAACGAATTTGTATTTGATCCTCATTCTCCGAACGGGCCACAACTTTCCATCGCTTATTTTGCAAACCCTGACCGCGGAGCACCTCCAGAAGACGACGGTTTAGGCGAACTGGCGGCGCTCTTTCAACTGGTTGGATTGAATGTTCTGGGTGGTGCCATTGGCGGAACCCACGCTCTACCCAGATTTGACGTTCCGAAAATCAATTCCTCCACCAGCCTGACAACTCCTGCAACAGCCGTCGAATTTGGTGCAAGCTGGTCGATTGATGCCACGATCGGTTTTCCATCAGGCAGTGCCTCACCGACTGGAACAGTGGATCTAATTCAAGATGGGGTTGTATTTTCAACTCAAACTCTCAATGCCAAAAGCAATGCAAGCTGGTCTGTACCGACGACTCCCTGGGAGCCTGGTACCTATCAGATCACGGCCAGTTATTCCGGCGACTCGAAATACAATCAGTCGGTCTCGACAGCCAAAACTGTGACCATTGCCAAGGCTGGAAGCTCACTGACATTAACCGGTAATGGGGTGGATTATGGCCAATCACTCACAGTGTCTGGAAAATTATCATCCAGCACCGGTGCAACGGTCCTGAATAAGCCAGTGCAGCTGAAAGTGGACGGAACGGTGTATGCAAACACAACCGTATCAGCTGATGGATCTTACGTATTTACCGTCAATAATCTCAATGCCGGATCGCATTCATTCCAGACTACTTTTGCCGAATCAAGCCATTTCAAAGCCTCAGACTCGAACCTGACATCACTCACCGTAGGGAAGGCTTCGAGCACTTTGACATTGTCTGGAACAAGCGTTGCATTCGGCCAATCGCTCACGGTGTCAGGCAAAATGACATCCATCACTGGTGCATCGGTCCTGAATTCGCCAATCCAGCTTAAAGTGGACGGAACCGTCTCTGCAAATACAACCGCCTCGGCTGATGGGTCATATTCGTTCGTTCTGAACAATCTCGCGGCTGGTCCACACAACTTCCTGGCCATGTTTGCAGAATCATCGAATTTCCAGGCCGCCAGTTCTTCTCCTGCTTCGATTGCAATTGCCAAGGCTGATACCGGATTGACATTGGCAGTCAGTGCGACTCAAATCAATGCAGGACAGTCGGTTAGCCTGACTGGTAAACTTACGCCCAACCCGGTTGTATCGGTTTTAAATTCCAATATCCAGTTCAAAGTCGACGGTGTGATCGTATCAAACAACAGCACCAGCAGTTCGGCGGATGGGAGTTATACGTTTACCCTGAATAATCTCGGAGTCGGTTCGCACACGATTCAGGCTGTTTATGGAGAGTCAGCGAATTTTAAAGGCTCCAGTTCGACGACTTGGACGGTTGCGGTCGCCAAAGCGGCGGGCACTTTGAGTGTCACGGCGCCTAAGAAGGCGGTGTTCGGCCAGATAGTCGCTGTCACGGCTCAGGTTTTGCCATCTCAGGCATCTTCATATGAAGGTGCCGTGGTGACTTTCTATGACGACAAGAAAGTGCTTGGGACTTCGAAGATACAATCCGGCAAGGCTGTCTGGAATTTCAATTCCACCACAGTGAACAAAATGCTGCACTTTAATGCAAAGATTGCCGAAACGGCGAATGGGAAGTCTGCAGTCAGCCCGATGGTGATGATGAGTGTGGGTAAAGCCAGTACATCCGTAAGCTGGACGATTGTGAGCAAACGTGGCAATAATCAGGAATGGACGATCAAGATTTCACCGACATCACCAGGGGCAGGTACTCCGACGGGTCAAATTAAAATCACATTGGCTGGTGCCAGGCCGACCACGAGGACTCTAAGGCTGACGAGTGGCAAAGTGGTCTATAAATTCAGGACGCCTACAGGAAGACCCAAGTCGATTGCATTTGTTGGGGACACGAACTTTTCGGCCTCGACGAAAACCGTTTGAGCCATCATGACCGGATTCAATCGTTTGAACACCGGTTGCATTAGTGGAGAGGCTTGCTGGAGGGAGAGATTCGAATAAATCTCTAGCCAAATCGACTCGAATGCGTTAGGATTCGTGAGTCTATCAAGGATTTGTGCAATTCATTGCCTATCTCAAGGAACGGAAAATATGGCAATTGAGCCGTTTGTGGATGGCCCTATTGACGGTGTGCTTGTACGGCACTTGAAAAATTATACCGATCATCGCGGCTGGCTTGTGGAACTTTTCCGCCACGATGAACTCGACAAAGAGCTATGGCCAGTCATGGCTTACGTCTCGAGCACCTTGCCAGGCGTTTCACGTGGTCCGCATGAGCACGTCGATCAATCCGACGGATTCGCCTTCATCGGGCCAGGCGAGCTATGCGTTTATTGCTGGGATAACCGGCCTGATAGCCCGACCTATCGCCGACGCATGAAGTTCGTGGCCGGTGTTTCGAACCCTACGGCCGTCTATATCCCTCCTGGAGTGGCCCACGCCTACCGATGCGTTTCTGATGTGCCTGGCATGGTCTTTAATGCCGCCAACAGGCTTTATGCAGGCTGGGACAAGAAGGAACCAGTCGATGAGATTCGCCATGAGCGCGACAATCCGGAACTTTTTCCACTCGACTAATCTGACAATCGCATTCCAAAACACTTGCCGACATGGCTAAAATCGTTTAAACAGCATGCATGACAAATGCATTCGTTGTCATCATTCTTCAAGTAGAGGATTCACTCCCATGATTCTGGATCGTCGCAATTTTCTCACCACCAGCCTAGGCCTGGCCGCTGCTGCCACAGGCTTTGCGAAATCGGCTTCAGCCGCCGATTACTCTTTGCCAGCCTTGCCTTATGACTTCAAGGCGCTCGAGCCACACATCGACGCCCGTACGATGGAAATCCATCACGACAAGCACCATGCCACCTATATCAAGAATCTGAACGACGCTCTCAAGCCACACTCAGCCCTTCAAGGCAAGCCTGTGGAAGAGCTTCTGAAGAACTTGAAAGACCTCCCGACAGCCGTTCAAATGGTGGTTCGCAATAACGGCGGTGGCCATTACAACCACAGCCTTTTCTGGACCATCATGGGCCCCGACGCCGGTGGGAAGCCGACTGGCAAACTGGCTGAAGCCATCAGCTCGACTTTCAACGGCTTCGACGCCTTTAAAACTCAGCTTTCTGACGCTGCTGTCAAGCGTTTCGGATCAGGCTGGGGCTGGCTCTCCGTGGGTAAAGATGGGAAGCTGGCGATCACCTCAAGCCCGAATCAGGACAGCCCACTGATGGACGGCTCCACACCGATCCTCGGTGTGGACGTCTGGGAACACGCCTACTACCTGAAGTATCAGAACAAGCGGGTCGATTACGTTGCCGCTTGGTGGAACACCGTCAACTGGGCTGAAGTGGCCAAGCGTTACGACTCTGCCCGCGGTTGATCAGGATCTTTTGATCGTCTAAAAATTAGACGATGGATGGCTCAAGTTCAGGCCATCCATCGTTTTTTTCTTGATCTCATTTGTTTACCAGAATTGAATTACTGCAACAGTCGGCTTCTCAGCCAGTTCAGGAAGTCCATATTTGAGAGCAGTCCGATGTGGGTGACTGGCCCATTGGTTGGTGTGAAGATCACGCCTGGTGGAGGGGTTACACTTGGTGATCCCCAGAGCTGAAGTGCGATTTTCGAGTCGTTCGGGAAGACGCTCAGTAGAGAGTTGAGCGGGACCACTCCGTCACCGACATCGGTCGTTGTCAAGGGCTGATACCAGATCTGATTTTCTACTGTTGGGATCGGTGCCGGCTGACCGATCGGCCAGACTGTTCCACCCAGACCTGTTTGCTGGGTCAATTGGGTAATCGTCGTGGTGGTCACTCCAAACGAGGCCGAAGCCTGCACCACGCGGCTCAGCCATGGGCTGTTTCCTGGAGTATTGACGGCATTGAGGTCGAGCAACAGGTCAGGCGATGTACCCGGCACGGCATTTACGTTTGTAGGTATACCACCCACGATCAGAAAGTCTGTGTCTGCAATGGTTTGGCGGAACGATGGGAAATACAGCTGGGCGAAAATCAAAGGGCTTGGCAAGGTCGTGACTGGGTCAATAATCGCAGTCTGATTGATGTTTACATCGGGCCCGGGGATGGTGGTTGTGCCAGCGGCTACTCCGGAATACAGCGGATTCAAGGCCGCCATGACACTTCCTGTGGTCGACCCAAAGGCGTCGTTAAAGTCGTTATTCCAAGGGTTTAGAAATTGCGGAATGCCTTCGTTGGGCCCACTGACCATCACCAGACTATCGACCTGAGGCAGTTTCAACGTGCTACTTCCCAAGCTGAAAGTTCCTCCAAACGCAGGGCTTTGGACATAAGATCTGGCAAGCAGGGCACCACCACCGACCCCGATGATGTCCACAGTCGTTATCGTAGGGTCATTGGCGACCATGGCAGCCAAAACCTGTCCGAAATAATTGATTTCATAGATCGGAGTGTCCTGAGTCATGAACGAAGCGGTCAGGTTGGACAAAGTCCCATCCGGAGTCCCATCGTTCGGGGCCTGAGCCAGCCTCCAGTCGTAAGGCACAGCAAAAAGGTCGCGGCCAGGGACGTATCCAGCGGCTGAAAGTGAGGCGAACATGGGCGTGTAATCGTTCGTCAGGGTCAACTGATTCATCGGCACCCCACGGTTCCCATAGAACGCATCCAGGCCCGCTTGAGACTGATTTTTAGGCACAGTTCCACCCAGGTCTGGCAGAACGACCACAGCCACGGGCAGGCGGGTGATGCTGACAAATGTTTCACGTGACTGCCCAAAGCCGTCGCGGGCCGAGACGCTGATTGCATTTGACCCAAGTCCTATTGGAAGAGCGATTTGTGTGATCCCATTCGGGCCAACCACTCCACCAATCTCTGTTGATAAAGGAACGCTCATGTTAGTAGCCAGAAAGCCGGCTCCAATCGTTCCAGAGAGCAATAATGCGACATCCGTGGTGCGCACATAGTTGTTAAAAACCGGGCTGACGGATGGATCAATGGCGGTTGAGAAGGCCAGAGGCCGGATATTTGAGACCACGCCCAGGTTTTGGCGAGCCAGAGTCATGTCGCGATTCGTGACCGTCCCTGACCCATCGTAATCAGCCGACTGGTATACGTTTAGAGGTACAGAAGCGGGCTTGGACATCATCTGGCGGAGCAGTTTTATGTCGTTGTTGTCCACCCGAAAGTCGCCATTGGCATCGCCCACAAGCTGGATCGAAAGGTGATAGGAGCCGACCCGATTTGACCATCCGCCTGAGACGGGAAACGAATATTCGCCAGGCCGAAAGTTGACGATCTGAGCATTGCGGCCGGCAGGAAATTGAAAAACGGTGGGCAGGGGAACGGGCCTGGTGCTGGGCAGGGGATTCACGAACCGGTCTTTTACGGCGGGACCCATGACGAGGTTGCCTCCATCGGAGGCTGTGCCGAGAATTTTCACGGCAATTCCGCCGTTACTTGCGTACCTGAAATAAGTTCTGCCAAAGTTCAGGCGTGGCGAAGTGGCCTGATTTGGGAGTGCCAGACGACCATCGACCACGGCAAAAGTGCCTGTGGGATCGGTCACGGCGGGCACGGCTCGACCTTCAAGTTCGACGACTGTCGGATGCAACCTGCGCTTCGAAGATCTGGCCATAGAATTAAGCCCCTTTTTCATTGTGCAAAATGGGATGCAGAGAAACCGCGATCGCACGGAGAGTTTCGGTTTTCGAATCCGTCAATTGGGCAATTTAGGGATTCTATATTAACCAGACTAATCGATATCAGAGCCTCGGGTCAAGAAGCTCAAAATGGAATCACTTTATTTTACATCTGTAGGATGCTGAATGTCCAGCGAGTTATTCCGAATCTCTGGATTGTTTTGATGGTGCGGAGATCTTCAATAACTCGGAGGCATCGAGCACAATTTTATTACCCTCGTTTGATTCGAGAGTTTGGATCAATCGCAAAAGCCCGAGGCCAGGGTTGGACTGCACCGTTCGGGCTGCGTTGGCAAGGCTTCGCAGAGCGGCAGATTCGCCACGGGCCCGCTCCAATGCAGCCAGTCCTTCTTGCCTCGCTTCAGCCACTTTTGCATAAATTTGTTTTAATGGAGCAGGCAACATGCAATCGCGCACTGAAACGGCCAGAATCGAAATTCCATAACGATTTGTCTGCTCTTTCACGATCATCTCAATCTGGCCTCCAATGGTGCTGCGACTCGCCAGAATCTGGTCGGCGGTCATGAGTTCCATCACGGTGCGGGTTGCGGATTGAATGTCAGCATAAAGTGTTAGGATATATTCGTCGACCACTGTGAATGCTTTGACTGGATCCGTGAATTGCCATCGGCACTGAAGGCTGATTTTAAAGCTTAATGCATCTGCGCTGAGCACTTCCTGACCCGCAACGATCAGAGTTTGTTCACGCATTTCAAAGATATTGATTGTTGTGGTTGATGACCGGTGGCGGAACTGCGAAGGCTCGACAATTCCTGTAAGTTTGCCTCGATCATAACGAACCGCTTTTTGATATTCATAAATCGTGATTTGAGGGAAATGCAACTCAAGCCAGTGATAGATCTTTTTCCAAATGAAAGCGATCAGCAATCCCGCGATAACAATTGCTACGCCAATCCAGATAGCGAATTCTCGATTCAAATTTGCGAATGGCATGGATCAATCAATCTCTTGAGAATGAACAGTTTCGCGCCAGAAGGCCCATGTTGATTCAGCGGGGGCCATTCATCCTCGATGAATGATGACCCGCAGGGCCGGTCAATCATTGCCACTGATTCTGAACATGTCGGAAGTCATGGCAGGGCCTGCTGGAACGAGACTGGAGTTGAGGATTCGAACCTCACGGTTTCCATGAGTGCAAAATTTCCGAATACGCGAATCTGATCGGCTGATGGCCCATACTGTTCGCTTTGCGAAATCCTGCATCGTTAAATGTATGGGAGCCGGAATCGGCTGTCAAGCGATCAGAAATCGGATGTGATGCGGTTTAACAATTCAAATCACAACGTCTTCGTCCAGACCTTCCGGTTCAGCACCGTCCTGGCCGAGTTTCATTTCCTGAATCTTTTTATGAAGCGTGTTGCGGTTGATGCCGAGTCGGGCGGCCGCTTTGATCTGGACATTGTCACACAATTGCATCACGTGGCGGATCAGCTCATTTTCCACCTTGCCCACCACAAGCTCGTGCAGGTTGGACGACCCGCCAGGGGCCTGAGAGACACCCATTCTGACCAATTCAGCCGCCATCGTTTCCATGGCCCTCGACGAACTATCGCCTGAAATGATTGTCGCGGGTGGGCGCGGCCGTTCAGAGACTTGTGCAACCGCAGGTGCAGGTGCCGCATTGGGCCGCCCCAGAGATGTCCAGCGCGGCAGCCAGGCCACTGGCGATTCGCCGCGCAACTCTGGAGGGAGATCGGCGGCCGTCAGCTCATTCCCAACGCCTAAAATCACGGCACGTTCAGCATAGTTCTGCAACTCACGAACATTACCGGGCCAGTCATAATCGACCAGCAACTGCATCGCTTCGGTGGTCACCAAAGGCGATTCACGCATGTTCTGGGCTGCAAAACGCTTGAGAAAATACTCAACAAGAATCGGAATGTCTTCGCGGCGTTCGCGCAGGGGCGGTAGCACGATCGGAACCACATTGAGACGATAATAGAGGTCTTCACGGAATCGGTCGGCCGCCACTTCTTCGCGCAGGTCGCGATTCGTAGCTGCAATCACCCGAGTGTCCACTTTGACAGATCGGATGTCGCCGACCCGCTCGAATTCGCCTTCCTGAAGCACTCGCAGAAGCTTCA
Source organism: Candidatus Kuenenia stuttgartensis (assembly GCA_945874095.1). GTDB lineage: Bacteria > Planctomycetota > Planctomycetia > Isosphaerales > Isosphaeraceae > QWQI01. Next base: position 959 of record CAMCFM010000048.1, on the reverse strand, counting down.
CCTGAAGCTTGGGCGATGTGCTGTTGATCTCGTCCAGAAACAGACTTCCGGTGTGGGCGGCTTCAAATCGGCCTGTCCGGTTGTCGCTGGCGCCTGTGAACGAGCCCTTGACGTGCCCAAAAAGCTCGCTTTCGAGCAGGCTTTCCGTCAAAGCTCCACAGTTCATCCGAATATAAGGGCCGCTTCGACGCTGGCCGAGATCGTGCAAGGCGCGTGCGATCAATTCCTTGCCGGTGCCGGTTTCGCCTAAAAGCAAGACACAGGCACGACTTGGAGCCACCTGACGAGTCACCCTGGCCACTTCGCGCATGGCTGGGCTGGACCCGATCACGCTCGGCAAAGTGCCAAGACTGGTATCGGTGGGAGCAAACCGAAGATTTGAAGGCATGGAAGTTGTGACCATAGCGTTCAAAATCATGCCAGAAAACGTCTCAAGAAACAACCCTTTTGGCTAAAAAAAGTGTCAAGATTTGTCGAAAAAACCGACAGGCTGCCCGATTCCTGCGCAGACGATTGTCATTACAGGAGGTTTGGGCAGCCTTGTCAAAGAATGATGGGGATCACGTCAGAGATGGACTCAATGAGTCCGGCCGAGTGTGTCTGCCAGAACTCGCCGAAGTGCCAGAGCGTCGATCTCGCCAGTTTTGCGATAGAGAATCTTGCCTCCAGGCGCGATCAAAATGGTATGAGGCACTGGCCCTGGCCAGGCTTTATCGAGGGCTTCAGCGAGCGCGTCCTGATCTTCACCCATGAAAATATAATTGAGGTTCGAAGCATGATGCTCGTTCAATGCCTTGAGGGCCTTGGCTTTATCTTCGGGTTTATCGACGGAAATGGTGACCATTTCAAAGTCACGCTTGCGATACATCCGGTTGATCAGCACAAAGTCAGCCATTTCAGCCACGCAGGGGCCGCACCAGGTGGCCCAAACGTTGACGAGCCGGTAGTTTTTCGTGTCG
>CAMCFM010000047.1 GCA_945874095.1 Candidatus Kuenenia stuttgartensis | reverse complement strand
TGCCTGCGTTTGAATATCTGTGTGATCACGGCTGGCAGATTCTTGGGTTGATCACTCAGCCTGACCGGCCTCAGGGCCGCAAGCAACTTCTGATTCCAAGTAAAATCAAGGTAGCAGCCGAATCACGAGGGATTCCTGTTTACCAGCCGGAAGATTTAAACTCAAGTGAGGGAATTGCATTACTTTCTGCAATAAGGCCACACCTGTTGGTGACAGTGGCTTATGGCCAGATTTTAAAGCCTCATATACTCGAAATACCTCCGTTTGGTGGTGTGAATCTGCATGGTTCGCTGTTGCCAAAATATCGAGGTGCTGCGCCTGTCGCGAGAGCCATGGAGCAAGGCGAAATTGAAACGGGCGTGACCGTGATTCAGATGTCGCCTCAAGTCGATGCTGGAGGGATGCTGGCCACGGCAGATACGCCTATTGGTGCCGATGAAACGGCGGGAACGCTTGAAGCTCGACTTGCTCTGATCGGTGCTCCAGTTCTGGCCAATTCCATTAAGGGATATCTTGAAGGGGCCATCAGCCCATCACATCAAGACAAATTACTTGCCACCAGGGCACCTAAATTAAGCAAGGAAAAGTCGTTTATTGACTGGTCTGCACCCGCCTTTAAAGTGGACCGATTCATTCGAGCCATGAACCCCTGGCCGTTGGCTCGCAGTCATTTCCTTGGACAGGATTCTACGAAGCCGCTTTCTGTCGTCATTCATCATTCAAATTTGTCGACAGATACCACGACGCACAATGCAACCCCGGGCGATGTTATTTCGATTGCGAAAGACTCGTTTGAAGTCTCTTGTGGCGATGGCCATTGTGTCTCCGTAAAAATGATCCAGACCGATGGTCGAAATGCATTATCGGCTGGAGACTGGATTCGTGGAGTCCGGTTGCAGGCAGGCGACAGATTTCTCAGTCATGGAGTGGAAATATGAGTCAGAGATTCATTCGGATGTGGATTGTATTTACGACTATGATTTCATTGACTGCGACGAATTCCTTCTCGCAGGATGCCAAGCCGATGCACACCAGGGATGATTTGAAATCGGTCAAATCGGCTGTTGAATCGGGTAAAGCCGTTCTGCTGGATGTTCGCGAAAAGGCTGAATGGGAAAACGGGCACCTCAAAGATGCCAAGTTCTTGCCCATGAGCGAACTGACAAAATCAAAAGGCGAATCGTTTCTGAAATTGAAAATTGATAAAAAGAAAGTCATTTATACCCACTGTGGTGCAGGGGCGAGAGCTTTGAAAGCTTGTGAGATGCTGAAGGCCGAAGGCTATGATGTCAGGGCGTTGAAACCTGGCTTTTCGGATTTGCTCGATGCCGGTTTTCCCGAAGCCAAGTGAACTTGCCCGGGTATCCATGATTTGATTGGAGAAGCACCGCGATTTATCAGATCTTGCCGGAATGAATGAGATTCTGGTAGATCTGGTGCATCTCTAATTGATAATGATGAATTGTTTGTGGAATCGGCAATCGGCTGCCACCCGACTGTACCTCCACCATTTGTTCCAGATAAGGAATTTCTTCCTTTTGAATCATCAAAGGGCTTGTCAGTCGATTTCTCAAGACTCTGATGGCCGTTTCCACCTGCCTGTAATACGAATAAATATTTGATAATTTCAGAGCAACTTCTGGGGCAATCGCTCCCAGTGATTGCAATTGCTGAACCGCTCCATGAAAACTTGCGACCGGCAAGGGGCCTGACTTATCAAGATGCAACAGTTGCAGACCTTGGACCAGCAGTTCTGCTTCATGAAGTCCACCCTTATTGCGTTTTAAATCGAGTGCGGCATCGTCAGATGAATGCAAAGTCTTTTCGCGTAATTCACGGATCTCATGGGAGACTTCTTGCAACGTATGTTTCACCAGAAATGTCATTTGACGAATTGTTTTCCGGATTTCCGATTCAGCGATACCATTTAAATAGACTGGTCGTGCTCTTAAAAGTGCTAGTCGTTCCCAGATCCTGGCGTCTTTTGATTGATAATAATTCTCGAATTGTTCGATGGAGATTGAGAGTGGGCCTGAGGATCCAAACGGGCGTAACCTTGTGTCAACTCGGTATATGAATTTAGGTCCGACTCCACCAAGCCCACGAATGAATCGGGATGCGAGATCTTGAAAAAATCCTTCTGCAGCGAGTTTCAATCGGCTCTGATTCAGGCCAGGATTGATTTCATGAAGAAACATCAGGTCAAGATCGCTATGAAACAGGATGTCTTGACCGCCAAGTTTGCCAAGCCCGATGATCGCCCATGAGCCTGGACCAGTGGTTTGGCTGGTGATCTGCCTCCATCGAATCAGGCCTTCTTCAAAAATCTGATTGGCAAAAGTCTGGATGATCACGGTTGCAATATCAGACAGTTGCTGGGTCAGGTCCTCGATTTTTTTTGCCTCATATGGAAGATGGTTTTGCAGGGCCACCCTGAGCCAGAATTCGTCGCGTAAATTTCTCAATGCTGGGATGTCCTGGTGTTCACCTTTGTTTTGAGTTGCAATGGATTTTTGGATTTCATCTTGCCCGACCAATTGATTATCGAGCGAGAACCGGCCCCAGTTTTGGATCATGTCAGGGCTGGTCAGCAGCGATTCCCGGGCAAGTTTATTAAAAGTTGCAATTTCGTAAAAAGATTGAATCAACTCGGGCTGGGTATTTAAACGCTCCCAGAAAATGGCTTTTCCAGGGAAGCCTTTGGAGAGGTTCTCCATTTGTGCCAAAGTGCGATCGGGCGATGGAGAATTCTGTATGGATTTTAAAAGCTTTGGAACCAGGGCTGCAAAAAAGTGGCGGCATCTTGGCGATGAAAAATACAGGCTCTCTTCCCTGGCCATTTTCTGGAGATTTTCAAAAGCTTCACTGGAATGTAAAAATCCAAATGGTTTTAATGCTTGTTCACGTGTATCTTCAGGCATTTCCGGATCGAGAATCAAGTCAGATAATGTATCGGTTCCCTCGGTGTCTTCTGCAAAAAAAGCATGGTGCAGAAGCCTGTTGAGATTGGCATTGTTTTCCGAGGTTTTTTGCTGATATTCTCTTGAAAATCGCTCAAAGGGGCCGTCGGGACTCTCCCACTGGTTGCCTGACTTGTAGCCCATTTGATTGGCGAGCCTGCGCCTTGACTCCGTTTTGACGGGAATCTGGTGAGTTTGACGATCGTCAGAGAGTTGCAGGCGGTGTTCCACTTTCCTCAGGAAAATATAATTTCGCTGAAGTGACTCGAATTCATCGGGATTCAGGCATCCTGCATTTTTGAGGCGGAGCATGGCCTCAAGGCTGTTCCCATTTCGGACATCTTTGAGATTTCGACCGTTGAGAAGTTGTAGAAATTGGACGACAAATTCAATGTCACGAATTCCACCATGCCCAGTTTTTACATCCCATTCCGAAACGCCTGTCGATTTTGCCCGATGTTCGATGCGCCGCTTCAGGGCCTGGATTTCCGCAATTTCAATCGATGTCAGATATCTTTGATAGACAAATGGTTCAATGGCAATCCGAAACTCTTCGCCAAGTTCTAATGATCCAGCGCATGGTCTCATTTTAATTAATGCCTGCCGTTCCCAGGTTCTACCGACTGTGTCGTAATAAGCTAAGGTTTGTTCGAGATTCATCAGCAAAGGGCCTTGGTTGCCTTCTGGGCGCAGCCTGAGGTCGACTCTTAATACAAATGAAGAGCTGGCTGAGCCGCCGAGTATTTTTAAAAAGTCGGTGATGACACGCGAAAAGAATTCGCTGGAATGAATGGGGCGGTGTGAATTGGTTTTTCCATCTTCGTCGTAAATGAAAATCAGATCGACATCCGAGCTATAATTCAGCTCGACTCCGCCCAGTTTTCCTAATGCAATTGCAACAATCTGGCACGACTTTCCAGCTGAAGTGAGAGGATTTCCAAACCGTTTTCTGGCACGATCCATGGACCATTCCAGAGCTGCTTCCAGGCAGGCGTCTGCAAGATGACTGATAAATCGGGTTGTTTCGCTGATCCCAAGTTGGTCGAGTAAATCGGCTGAAGCGATGACAAGTGTCCATTCAAGTCGAAATTTTCGGAGAACATCGGTGACTTCTTTTTCTGATTGACGCTTGCAAGTCAGGCTTATGGCCAATTGGACAAGTCGGTCACGGCTGATGTGCTGATCCTGAAAAAAAATCAAATTCATGATATCAGGATATTGCTGAATTAAAATCTGGCTGAGAAACGAGCTTGATCCGAGGAGCCTGATGAACCGCCTGAATTTCGACTTTTCGGTCAGCCAGTCTTTGACGGTCTCGGCTGGGGATTGGGTCAGAACGAGAATACGGTCGAGTGATGTGAGTGCCAGGCCTGAATCGACGATATCCGGGAGGGATTTTGCAATTTCTTGAAATAATTCGATTGCAAGAGTGTCGTTGCCGAGCCGCTTCCGGAGATCTTTGAGGTCTCTGGAGTGATTTGGCTTATTCAGGATGCCTGATTGCAAGATCTGAGGCAGATACCAGAACGCTTCATCCATCTCAAGTTCGGAATTCAAAACTTTGGGACCTGACTTAAGAGGAGGATTTCCCGGTCGATCTCGACGCCTTCTTGATGGATCGATATTGAAATGCATCGACAACTTGTTCGAGGTCGTCGCGATTCAGCTGGTAATTTCGCATGATGGTTCGATCGTCGCCGCCGCTGGCCAGTTTCTCGCCCACTTCCATACAGATTTCACACAATCGGGGCGAGAGTTTGGGAGGATTTTTACGGCGATAATGAGACTCGATCGGGTCGCCCAGATGGATGAGTGGCGAGTTGCTCCAGTTGTCATGGAACTCGGACCTGGCGAGTTGAATCAGCCAGTCCGTGAAGCTCTGGCTAATGATGCGTGGAGGGTCAGATTCCGTCTCAGCTCCAACAACGAATACTGGGGAGTCCTGTTGAGAGTTTTGCGTGTGGCTCAAATCCGCGTGGATCAAATCCAGATTTACCGGCGAATCGTTCGGGTTACCAAATTCGTACCAGCTTGATGGTTGAATGATCAGTGACCGAGATGGCGAGAATCGGATGGTGGGGCCGATGGATCTCAGGGGATGAATCCACTGAAATCCATCGATGACGAGTCCGTTCGATATTTTTAGCCATTCGCGAAGACCTGATGGCAAGATCAGGTGATGCGAATCTTCCCACCTCTGGATTTCCGACTCGGAAGCTGGTTTGGCGAGGAGAAATCGCCGGTTTTGGAGTTTCGCGGAGAGCGAATCCATGTCGATCAATTTTGCTTGAGGATGATCATGACCGGCCAGCCACTGGCTTAGGCCTCGAATGAAGAGGCTGTTGGGGCCGTGGTTTTTGGTTTCGAGGCTGTCCGACATAGCATCTTCACCCCGTGCATTTCAGGAAATCACGGGTAACGACCACTGGGCCGGCTTGACATGCGAGACACGGTCTGTGACCACTTCGGAGAATAGGGAAACGCCGGTGACAGAAACCACTTTGACGTTCATGTAAGAGCCAATGAGTCTTGGGTTTCCGTCGAAAATGCAGATCCGGTCGGTCATGGTCCGGCCGGTGAGTTGGACAGGGCCTGTGGCGGTATCCACATCACCCTGGAACGACTTGGAAGGGCCTTCGACAAGGACTTCGAAAGTGCTGCCGACAAGGGCCAGATTGTCTTCCATACTGATGGCATTTTGAACGGCCAGGAGGTCGTTATTGCGGCGTTTTTTGGTCTCTTCCGGAATGTCGTCAGGATAAAGATCATGGGCCTTGGTGCCGCGACGGGGGCTGTATTTGAAGATGAAGCTGTTTTTGAAGCGGCTTCGCTCGACCAGTCTGACGGTCTTTTCGAAGGCTTCTTCGGACTCTCCACAGAACCCGACAATGAAGTCGCTGGAGACAGCACAGCCCGGAATTGTCTCGTGAATTCTGGCCATCATTTCGTCGTACTGGGCGACGGTGTAGAGACGTTTCATGCGTTTAAGCATTTCGTCGCAACCGCTTTGGGCAGGTACGTGTATGTACCGAAAGACTTTAGGGATATCGCGAACAGCCTGGAGGAGGTCGTCGGTCATGTCCTTGGGGAAGCTGGTGATGAATTTGATTCTGCGAAGGTCGGGAATCCCATCCAGAGCGAGCAGGAGGTCAGAGAGTCGCCAATGGCGGCCATCGGTGGTGGTGTATTTGTAGCTGTTGACGGTCTGGCCGAGGAGGGTGATTTCGGAGACGCCCTGATCGACCAGCAGTTTGGTTTCTTCAATGATATCGAGAGGATCGCGGCTCTGCTCAGGGCCACGGGTGGCAGGCACCACGCAATAGGTGCAGAACTTGTCGCAGCCCATCATGATGCGGACGAAGGCTTGGTAGGGGCTCATGCGCATGGCTTGTTCGCGGATCGGGTCGAATTCTTCGAAGCTCTCGACGATTTCGAGTTTCGAGCCACCGTATCTGGCTTTGCTCACGGCCATTTGGGGCTTTTTCTCAGCCCTGGCTTTTTCGAGGAGTTCAGGAACTTTGGAGAGTTGGCCGGGACCGACCACGATATCGACAAACGGGGCACGTTTGAGGATTTCGTCCTGATCCTTCTGGGCCATGCAGCCGAGGACTCCGATGGCGACGTTGGGGCGTCTCTGTTTGATCTTTTTGACACGTCCGAGCGCGGAATAGATTTTATCTTCGGCATGCTGGCGGACGGAGCAGGTGTTGAAGAGGATGGTATCCGCCAGGAGCGGATCTGTGGTCAGTTCATAGCCTTGGGCACGAAGTTTGGCGATGACCAGTTCACTGTCAAGAATGTTCATCTGACAGCCGACGGTGTCGACAAACAACTTGAGGCGATTCGGGGTCTCATCAGGCGATACGTTCATTGCGGATTATCTGACCTCAGTCCTGAAATTGCATGGTTCTCTATTAATGTTAATGAAAATCGGTTGTAGACCACAAGGGACACCACGAATTTCGTGGAATAAAGGCAGGAATTGGGGAGTCTGGTGGTTGGACATCTAAATACAGGATGAGTCGAGTTTTGAGTCTGGGAATCAGAATGCCTGATGGGGTCGATGGCGAGAAAGATCAGAGAAAAAACGAAGATTGAGGGAGCAGAGCCTTGACTAGAAGGCTAAAAGGCGATATATTTAATCTTGTTGAGAGGGCGCATAGCTCAGTTGGCTAGAGCGCACCCCTGATAAGGGTGAGGTCCCTGGTTCGAATCCAGGTGCGCCCATGAACGTGAAGCCGAGCCTTTTGAGGCTCGGCTTTTTTTGTGGGATTTTTTAAGGGATGAGCTGAGGATGGATAGCTCCGGTTGGATTGGATATGCTGAACCGGGGCTAGCGCCAAGCCCGGCTGGTGCTCCGTCAAGTCAAGATTGTTGGGTAGGCGGGCGGCACCAGGCGTCTCACCCTACATGGGCGGCATTGTTCCTGTAGGGTGGGGTGAAGCCCACCATTCGTGGCGCGAACGGATGACGTCGATTTATCCGGTCATTCGCAAGTTGAAAATCATCCGTTTTATTGTGTATGAAACGCAATCGATGATTGATTGTACAGACATTCCACATGGATTTGCGAAAGGTGGGCTTCACCCCACCCTACAGGAACTAGCACACGTTTTTTTGGGTTTTGAAAACGGAAACTTGTTCTTGAAGGGTTCGCATCCCGTCTTTTTAAAAATAAAAAAACCTGCCTGGAAAAAGTTCCATGGCAGGCTTGATTTTAATTTCGTCTGAATGGAGTGATGCACATCGAATCAACGGCGATCAATCGTCGTCGTCGGAGTCATCATCGTCATCGGAATCATCATCGTCTTCGGATTCTGGATCGTCAGGGTCGGAAGCGTGGATGTCTGTCAGTTCCATGACTTCAGGGCGAGGGATTGCGGCACCAAGGCCAGGCGCGTCAGGTGCTATTTCCACCTTCTGCTTCTGTACAAAGTGTGTGCCCTTACCCTTTTCAGTCAATTCATGAGCCTTTTTATCGGCTTCTTCTTTTTGATTGAATTCAAATTGGGCGATCGCCTTGAATGAGTCGTTGAAAACCACCCAAATCACGCGCTTGCGGGCGGCCGGCTTGGGGACCTTGGGCTTAACGACTCTGGGTGCCTTGACGGCCTTTTTCTTTTTAACGGGAGCATCTAACTCCTCGTCCAAGTCTATGTCAGAATCGGAATCCAAGGCATCAGATTCCACTGGATCGATCTGCTCAGCCGCGTCGTGTTGCCGGCGTAATTCTTTGCGATTCTGTACTTTACGGGCCATCCTCGTTCAGTCCTTATTGCGTCACGATTGGGCTGGGATTTGTGCTTCTAGCAGGTTCACCATCTGGTTCCGAATTATGCACCAAAACCGGATGAAATCCACACCATGCCCCAGTTCGATTCCGAATCAAGTTTCTCAGAATAACCAACCACGACGTTTCTTTCCAGTGGAAAAGCCTGCACAAAGATGGCTTTTCTTTTCAACGACGGTTTTTTCGACCCTGTCGATATCTCTTCATACCTCTGGAAGAAATCTCTTTTATGGCTTTTTTAAGCGGAATACGATGGTTTTAGCAAAACTCGAACTTGGAATCTGGTACGAATTCTCGCTCCACAAGGTATTACAAAATCTTGAGATCCGGGCGACTCAAGAATGCCAGGCAACCGACGTGGCATCGAAAATCGGGCCTTCCAGGCAGACTCGTCTGAGATCCACCGATCCATCTGCCTGCCTGATCGGGGCAACGCAACTAAAGCATGCTCCGAAGCCGCATGCCATTTGATTTTCAAGCGATACCCAGCACTTCAATCCATGAGTTTCCGACCATTTTGAGACTGCTGCAAGCATGGGTTCAGGCCCACACGCCACAATCAGGCCCGGTCGTGGTTGATCAGGGTTGTTGATGCGTTGGGTCATTAGGTCGGTCACACGGCCTTTGTGGCCTTTGGAGCCATCTTCCGTGCAGATCTCAATGTTCATTCCAGCGTTCTGAAACTCTTCCAGAGGAGGAATCAGGGACGCGCTTCGAACTCCGTAAAGAAAATCAATATTCCGGCTGATTTGAGGCGATTCGATGGGCGGTCCGAATTGACCCTGACCGTTCCACCATTTGGAGAGTGCCAGAAATGGGGTGTATCCGATCCCGCCTGCGACAAACCAGATATTGCCAGGAGGGGGAGTGGTTTCGAAGGGGTGTCCAAGTGGGCCCCAGATTCGAACTTTGTCGCCTTCCCGCATTTGGGAGAGTCTGGCGGTGCCTTTACCAAAAACTTGAAAAACAACGGAGAGTGAGACCGCTTTACCAGTGGAGTCTCGCTGGACATCGTAAACCGCCAATGGGCGACCGAGCAGAGGGTCGTCGCCGGTGGCTGATCGAATCATCACAAACTGGCCTGGTCTGATGGCTTCCGCGATTTCGGAAGCCTCCAGATCAAGCCGAAAGATGGCCGGGGTCAAGGCTTTGAGGGCCAGGATCCCGGCATTCATTTGGACGGGTGAGCAAGATGGATTCATCCGCTGTTAGTTCCGTATTCTAGGGATATGTCGAAGCTGAGCGATCAGGTCAGGATGGGCGACGACGCTTGCGTGGAGGCAATCCGCTGGACGGGCCGTTCCGGCGTTTTACCGGGCCTGCTTCACGTGACTGAGACTGTGACTGCCCCAATACTGTTCGGCGTGGGTCGGATGGTGGACTGTCGCGGCGGTCAGGGCCAGAGTCGCGACGTGGTGGCCGGGATGGTCCGCTTGGGCGACTCGACTGGCGATCGTCTCGCTGTGGAGGTCGGCTTTCGCGGTCAAATGAACGGCCTCTTGATTCCTCAGGAGGGCCATCATTTCGGCCTTCGGAACGACCACGTGGAGGCCCGTCGCTGCGGCCTTCGAAACGACGTGGAGGAGGTGGCCCGTCGCTACGTGGTCCAAATCGACGTGGAGGAGGTGGGCCATCGCTTCGGGGTCCGAATCGACGAGGAGGTCCGTCTTCACTGCGTCCTTCTGAAGGACGTGTTCGCGGACGATCGTCGCGATCGTTACGAAACCCGGAAGGTGCTCGCTCTGGACGACTTGGGCGGTCGCTTCCACCCAAATCCATGCGATCTGTGAAGACGACTTCTTCGTCTCCACCAGATTCGTTTTCGTCGCGACGAGGGCGATCTGGTTTACGGGCTTCGAAATCACCACGGGGGCGATCTGATGAAGGTCGTGATGGGCGAGAGTCCGATGAACGGTCACGTCGTGGCTCGTCAGATGAACGGTCACGTCGCGGTTCGTCAGACGAACGTTCGCGTCGCGGTTCGTCAGATGAACGCTCGCGTCGTGGTTCGTCAGATTCGTTTCGACTTCGTTCCGGGGCAGCTGAGCGAATTCTGGAAGCGACGGACGGTTTCTTGCCGTAATCTTCCTCTTCCGCCCAGTCACCGCTCCGCAGGACATCGACTTCCGCGGCGGTCAGAGCACGCCAGGCACCTTCGCTCAGGCCCTTGAGTTGCAGAGGGCCGATCGCAACCCGAAGCAGGGACATGACTTTGTGGTCGAATCTTGCAAGCATCCGGCGAATTTCGCGATTCTTGCCTTCAGCCAGGACCACTTCCAGAACTGTGGCATTGCCACGCTTGTTGACAATCCGGGCCCGTCTGGCACGAACCTTACCTTCAGCCAGCCAGACACCTTCCGTCAGTTTCTGAATGATGTCGTTACCGGCATCTCCAGCCACAGTCACACGATAGGTCTTTTCTACACCAAATTTGGGGTGAGTCAGACGCTGGGCCAGAGAGCCGTCATTTGTGAGCAGCATCAGGCCTTCGGAGTGACGGTCGAGCCGGCCCACGATGAAGATGCGTTCCTTGGCTTTTGGAATCAGGTCCTGAACCAAAGGTCTGCCAGATGGGTCGCTGGATGTGCTGACGTAGCCCTTGGGCTTATAGACCAGGTAGTAAGCACATTCTTCTGGTTGAATTTTCTGGCCGTCGACTGCGATCCGAACCACTTTGGGGTCGAACTTGGCGCCGAGTTCGTTTGCTACGGCACCGTCAACAGTCACGCGGCCTTCAAGCATCAGGAGTTCGCAAGCACGTCGCGAACCGATCCCAGCCTGAGCCATGATCTTCTGTAGACGTTCTGGCCCATCGATTGGGGCGGTTTCAAGGCGAGAACCGCGACGAGGACGCTCGGCGCCATCTCTTCGAGGCGGACGACCTTCACCAGCGGAATCTCTGCGTTCACGAGGAGGCCCGTCATCTCGACGTGGAGGACGACCTTCGCCTGAGAATGAGCGACGTTCGCGAGGAGGTCCGTCATCGCGTCGTGGCGGACGACCTTCGCCTGAGAATGAGCGACGTTCGCGAGGAGGTCCATCGTCTCGACGTGGAGGACGACCTTCGCCAGAGAATTCTCTACGTTCGCGAGGAGGTCCATCGTCACGACGTGGAGGTCGACCTTCACCTGAGAATGATCGGCGTTCGCGAGGTGGTCCATCGTCTCTACTTGGTGGGCGACCTTCGCCGGAAAATGCTGGACGTTCGCGTGGTGGTCCGTCATCTCTACGAGGCGGACGACCTTCTCCAGAGAATGATCGGCGTTCGCGTGGTGGTCCATCGTCTCTACGAGGTGGGCGACCTTCGCCGGAAAATGCTGGACGTTCGCGTGGTGGTCCATCGTCACGACGAGGCGGACGACCTTCGCCTGAGAATGATCGGCGTTCGCGCGGCGGGCCGTCATCACGACGGGGCGGGCGACCTTCGCCTGAAAAAGATCGGCGTTCGCGTGGCGGGCCGTCATCACGACGGGGCGGGCGACTGTCGCCGGATGGTCTACGTGGTCCACTACCACCGGGACCTCTGAATGAACCACTGCCACCGGGGCCTCTTGATGGACCATTGCCGGGGCGGTTACTACTTGGGCGAGCCATATCTGGGCTTATCTTTCTGCGTCTGCTTGTTCAGAAAATGCTGAGTTTTTCGGTCACTGAAATCTCATACTTCCTGTATGTTCAGGACCTTGGTTTAGTCCGCTGATTTCTTCCGACGTGCCTTGGCAACGCTGTCGCTGGCAGGCTCATGCTGCTCTTTTTCCGTTGGATCTGGTTCCGACTTCGGTTCTGCTGGCATTTCATGGGCCAGACAGTGCAGGGTTCCCAACCCCCAAACCAGATCAAGAGCATGAATTCCCCGAACTTCACGACCAGGAAAAAGTTCGGTCAGTATCCCCAGTGCGATCCTGTCGTTAGGGTCGTTAAAGGTTGGTACGAGCACCACCTTGTTGGCAATGTAGAAATTGGCATAACTGGCTGGTAGTCTTTGACCATCAAAAATGACCGGTGCAGGCATCGGTATTTCTATGATCTTCAAAGGTTTACCATTCACTCTGACCGCTTTCAATCGTTTCAGGTTATCGGCCAGTGGCTCATGGTTTGAGTCGCCTGAATTCGGCTCAACCATGGTGACGACTGTGTCGCTGGAGACAAATCTTGCAATGTCGTCAACATGCCCATGCGTGTCGTCGCCTGCAATTCCCCGGCCCAGCCAGATGGTTTGATGAATGCCCAGCGTTTCCGCAAAAAGCTGTTCATATTCCACCCGGCCCATCTCCTTATTCCGGCACTGAATGTCGGAAAGCAGGCATTCTTCAGTGGTTAGCAAAACGCCGGAGCCATTTGTGTCGATCGCTCCACCTTCGAGAACCACGCGACGAGCGTTCTCTTCATCCAGAACAATCGGCTTAAACCGGTCCACTTCATAAACGCTCGTCAAGCGTTTTGGTAATTTGGAGTCGTTCGTATGGTTCTCATACTTGGCCCAGGCATTGAATTTCCAGCAGACGGCGGCTCGCGTGGATTGGGTGGAGTCGTCGTCCGGATTTTGAGCCCCTTGACGAACCACAAACGAAGGGAGGCTGTCGCGGAGCCATCCACGGTCGGTCTTCCAGACGTGGAACCTGATATTTGCCAGCTTCGCGCCTTGATCGACCAGCATACCCGCCACCTGGTCGCGTTTTTTCTTCGTAGGTACAATCAGGTCAACACGTTCCGATATGGAGAGGTGTCGCACAATCTCGGCGAATACCCAGGGAATTGGACCAAACTTACCGGGCCAGTCTTCCTTCTGGTGAGGCCAGGCGATCCAGGTGGATTCATGAAGCTCCCACTCGGCAGGATGTCGAAACCCAAGTTCAGCTGGGGACACATCAAACGTTTCAGGTTCCTGGATGAGGTCGTCGATTTTCTTGGTCATTTTCGTATATCGTTTCGTTCAAAGATTTTGAGTGGCCCAAGATCAAGGGATAAATCGCTTGTTGAGTGGTTCGTAAAGGTCGATCCGTCGGTCCCTGAAGAACGGCCAGTTGCGGCGAGTTTCTTCCATCAGATCAAAATCGCAATCCACCACCATCACAGCCTCTTCCGTGTGAGAGGCCTGTGCCAGAATTCTTCCGAATGGGTCGGCCACAAACGATCCGCCCCAGAACTGGATTCCGCCAGTGGGTTCGCCTTCATGGCCCACGCGATTGACGCTCACAACAAACACTCCGTTAGCGATGGCATGGGCCCTTTGCATGGTTTGCCAGGCAGAATACTGGGCCTCTCCGAACTCGTTCTTTTCGGCTGGATGCCAACCAATCGCGGTGGGGTAGAACAGGGTCTCAGCGCCCGTAAGTGCAGTGGCACGAGCTGCTTCCGGGTACCATTGATCCCAGCAGATCAGGACCCCGAGGCGGCCATGGGGTGTCTCTGTGCTCAGGAAGCCGGTGTCGCCTGGGGTGAAGTAATATTTCTCGTAAAACAGAGGGTCGTGCGGTATGTGGCTCTTGCGGTAGAGGCCCGTCATCTGCCCATCAGGCAATAGAATGACAGACGTATTGTGATAAAGCCCAGCCGTTCGGCGTTCGAACAGGCTTGACACAAGAGTGATATTGAGCTCTTTGGCCAACTTGGAGAGAGTTTCTGTCGATGGGCCCGGGATCGGCTCGGCGAGGTCAAAGTTGTTGATGTCGTGTGTCTGGCAAAAATATAAGGAACGAAAAAGTTCAGGCAAGCAAACCACTTGCGCACCTTGGGCAGCGGCCATGCGGACCAACTCGATGGCATGAGACATGTTCTCAGATGGTTGCTCGACACAGCGCATCTGAACCAGACCAATTTTCACTTTCGAGCTGCTTCGCACCGGTTTACCCACCATTTTTTTTCTTTCCAGAACATGAATCTGAATCGACGAGTTCCGCGATCTCTGTTCGTTCGATGAGCCAAAATCCTTCGGAAATCGGCTCAGGAGCTGGATTCGTGGAATCCCAAGCATTTCATCTTAACCTAGTTATCAAGATTTGTCACAAATATTAATCGGCCAGAAGGGGTTCCCCGACATTTCTGACCGCGATTGAGCAAAAGCGGTTGTGGAACGGGATCAAAATTACGCCCGGTTTTTGGGGTGTTAATATCACTTCCGATTTTTTTGAACTAGACAAGAAACCGGGGCTATCGCCAAGCCCGGCTAGGTAAAACGCCCCCAAATCGAACCGGTGCTGTTGCCAATCTTTCTAGCCGGTCTTGGCGCTAGCCCCGGTTCGCAAATCCCAATCGAACCGGTGCTAACGCCAAGCCCGGCTAGGTAAATCGAACCCATTTCGAACTCAATCAGGCCTAGGACCCGTACGTCCAAACC
>CAMCFM010000046.1 GCA_945874095.1 Candidatus Kuenenia stuttgartensis | reverse complement strand
ATCAAATATGATCGCGACACACAGGATGGAGTCCGGATCCGCCGCATGGCCGATCATGCCCGCGCCCTGACCTTCACCATCCATGAAAATGTTCGTCCAGGCGCTGAAAAGCAAAGCTATGTCGTCCGGCGTCTGCTCCGCCGTGCCGTGCTTGACGCCTATCAAATGGGCCGACGCGACCCATTCCTCTACCTCATTCCGCCTGTTGTAGCCGAGGTCATGAAATCCTCCTATCCTGATATTGCACAGAGTGTTGTGCGTATCCAAAATATCATCAAGCTCGAAGAAGAGCAGTTCTTACGCAACCTTGAAAACGGCCTGAAAGTTCTCTCGGACACCTTCCGCAAAACAACGGCTGGAGGGAACGATCGTGTTTCTGGCGATGCCGCGTTCGAACTTCATGCCACGTATGGGATTCCTGTGGAAGTGACTCAGTCGCTGGCTCAGGATCAGGGGCTCGGCGTTGACATGGAAACCTTTGAAAAGGCACGAGCCACACACTCAGCCGTTTCCAGAGGAACCACCGAAGCAGCCGCCGTCTTCACGCTTGGCCCAGTCGATGAAGTCAAGAAACTTTCGGGCGGTAAAGCCACGGAATTCCTGGCCTATCAAGGTGTTGAATCACCTGCGAAAGTCGTCGGTCTGATCTCTGGTGACCAGCTTTTGGAGAACGCCACCACCAGCCATGCTTATAAGAAGCTGATCGTGGTGCTGGATCGTTCGCCGTTTTATGCCGAGAGCGGTGGGCAGGTCGGTGACCTGGGTTCGATCGTTGGCCCTGGATTTGTATTCGAGGTGGACGACACCCAAAAGGAAGCCGATCTGATTCTTCATATCGGTCGTCTGATAGAAGGCGAGATCAAGTCTGGACAAGAGGTTACGGCGAAGGTCAACACCGATCGCCGTCAGGCGATCCGTCGCGCCCACTCAGCCACTCACGTTCTGCACCATGCCTTGCACATCCACTTGGGCAAGCATGCTCAGCAGGCCGGGTCGAAGGTTGAGCCTGATCGACTTCGATTCGACTTCTCCAACCCTGAAGCCGTTGGTAAAGAAAGACTTAAGCAAATCGAGCAGACTGTGAATCAACGTGTGCTCAGGGCCGAACCGATCCACTGGTCGATCATGCCGATCGCTGATGCCCGTGCCAAAGGTGCCATGGCTTTGTTCGGCGAAAAGTATCCGGAAAATGTTCGGGTCGTCGAGATGGGCGATTTCTCGAAAGAACTTTGTGGAGGAACGCACCTCGACAACGTTGGCGAAATTGGCCTGGTACGCATCATCGGTGAAGAGTCCGTTTCGGCAGGTACCCGTCGATTGACCGCCCTGACCGGCCCGGCGGCCCTTGAGCTGATGGCCAGCGAGTCAGAAACGATCAGCGAAATTGGTGCCATGCTGAAAGTCTCGCCAAGCCAGATACTTCAGCGCATCACTTCAATTCTTGACGAAGTCAAAACTCTCAAAAAGCAGGCCCAGACACGTAAGGCTGAAGGCGGTGGGGGGAAGGTTGGACCTGACCAGCTTCTGGCCGATGCTCCAAGTGTTGGAACCACAAAGGTGGTGGTTGCGGAACTACCGGGAATGTCGACCGACGACCTGAAGCAACTGGTGGATGTTCTTCGTCGCAAATCGAACGGCGTAAATCTGGCGACACTTCTCATCGCCACTCTTGATGACGGTAAAGTCACGGTCGTGGCTGGCTTGACTCCAGACTTGGTCTCTAAAAAAATCTCGGCCGGGAACTGGGTCAAAGAAGTGGCCCCGGTGGTCGACGGAGGCGGTGGAGGCAAGCCCGATATGGCCACAGCCGGTGGCAAGGATCCGTCCAAGATCGCTGAAGCCATGCAAAAGGCTCGCGAAGTGATCGCCCGAATGATTGGTTCTTAAACCACTTACGCCGATACTCCGAACGTCCTGTGAAACCACGTATCACGCATCTGCCCGGAAAGGTCAGATGCGTTTTTCATTTAAGCCGGTTCCAGTTCTGACTTGTCTCGCAAATTGTAACGATTTGTAACCGATTCTGTTACAAACCGTTACAGTCACAGACGTATTTTTGTCCGTTAATGTGCTTGTCTAAGACATCTGATGTCTTGGTGAAATCAAGACTGTTGGAAAGACATCACCGCGTCTCTGAATCAAATTCAAGGGGAAGTTAGATGAGAACTCATTCACTGAAAAAGCGATCCAATAAATTCCGGATCATCTCCCAAACAGGTTTATTACTGATCAGCCTGACTGCATCACAGGCATATGGTCAAAGAAACGGAGGAGGTAGCCCACCTCCACCACCACCATCAGGTCCAGTTGATGGTGGTCCATTGGCTGGGCTACCACCCGATTTGCTCATGCTTTTTAACGATGGAAAAACCGCGTTCGAATCCGAAGAAACGCCTGCTGAAGGCCTTGGCCTTGTTTTTAACGATAATGCCTGTGCCAAATGCCATAGTTTCCCAGCTACGGGTGGGGTAAGCACGACACTTGTGACAAAGTTTGGCCGAATGAATCCAGATGGTTCTTTTGATCCTCTAGTCGCATTTGGTGGACCTGTCATGCAGGCCAAAGGGATTGGTCGAGTCTCACCGACAGTGGTGATTGGAGCCGAAAAAATTCCCCCACAAGCCAATATCGTTGTCAAACGCCGTACTTCAAACATCATGGGATTGGGTCTTGTCGAAGCGATCCCCGGGAACATGATCCTGGCCGAAGCCGTTCGTCAGGCGACACTTAGCCCTAAGACAGCCGGCCACGTAAATCAGGTGACCGACATGCGTACCGGTCAGTCTGTGATCGGCCGATTTGGCTGGAAGTCTCAGCTTGGCAGTCTCTATGACTTCTCTGTGGATGCCTACAAAGAAGAAATGGGCGTTGTAGTGGCTGGCTTTACAACCATGGATCCAAGCACTGGTGCAAGCACCCTTCACCCGTTCCCAAATGGCGGTGATGGACGTAATCCAAGTCAGGAAAATGCTCCGAACGGAAACGCGGCCCTTCTGGCGTTCGATCCGATCCCAGGCCCTGACGATGAAAACGACGACACCGTCAAGGAACTGGCCAACTTCCAGGCCTTGCTCGCTCCACCGACACGTGGCAGGTCGAGCCCTGATACGGTCGCCGGGGAAAATGTCTTCAACGCTATCGGATGTGCCAGCTGCCACACGCCTAAATGGAAAACGGCGACCGATCACCCGATCCCAGCCTTCCGCAACATCACCTTCCAGCCCTATTCCGACTTCCTGGTTCACGACATGGGCAAATTGGGTGATGGCATCCCAGATGGCACAGCCGGCCCTCGCGAAATGCGGACCGCGCCACTTTGGGGACTCCGTTTCCAACCTTTCTTTCTGCATGATGGCCGTGCCAAAACCCTCGACGCCGCCATTCTGGCACACAGTGGACAAGGCTCAGCATCCGCAACCGCCTATTCACGCAGCACCGCCGACCAGAAGAAGAAGTTGATGGCCTTCCTGGGATCACTCTGATCCCAGGACTGACCATCGAAAGTCTTGATCATCAGGTTCAGCTTGGCAAGGTCCTGGAATCTTAATTCTGGGACCTTGTTACATTGATAAACCGCATGCCATCAGGTCGATCCATCGTGGATGATCATGGCTGTTACAATCCGTTACTTTCCAATCGCGAGAAATTGCAATAGAATTTTGGAAGGGCTCAGCCATTTCGGATTGATCCCACAGAGTCACCAGGATCCGAATCAGGAGTGCATCGAATGAAGCCAGTCGCACTGAAAGTTTTGGCAACCACATTCGTGATGTCATTAACACTGACAGCATGGTCGCAGCCACCAGAAGGTGGTCCTCCACGAGGAGGTCGTGGTGGCCCTCAGGGTAAAGGTCAGCAGGGCAAAGGCCAGCCTGGTGGCCGGGGACGATTCCAACTCGGTAGTGTGATCCCACCACAAATGGTTGAGGAACTGGAACTTTCGCCAGCTCAATCCAAAGAGATCGCATCGATTGAAAAAGAAGTCAAAGCCAAGCTCGAGAAAATTCTCACGAAAGATCAACTTGAAAAACTGAACAGGCCTCCGATGGGTGGCCCCGGCGGCCCTGGCGGCGGATTTGGCCAACGCGGACGTGGCGGCCCAGGCGGACCTCCTGGTGGCCCTGATGGCGAAGATGCTCCGCCGAAGAAAAAGTTTGGGAACCAAGCCAAAAAAAAGCCTGCTCCACGCGACGATGACAACTGAGCCAAATTCTTTATGACCATTTATATCTGCCCAGAACTTTCAGGCGATGAAATGGTTAGAATGAATTGAAAATGGGATGATTTCGATTGTGAGATTCGACTTGAGCCATTAAAATTGATTCAGGTCGAGCCATACAATCGGATTCATCCCTTATCTCATTTTCGAGCCTCATTTCATGTTCAAACCCTTTCATAACCATGAAGGACCGGAAAAACGAACTCCTCAGGCACGATTTTTTATTGACCCGGAATATTTTAAAGTCGAAATGAACCGCTGGTTTGCCAATCGCTGGGTAAATGTTGGTCGAGCCGAGGAAATTCCGAACCCTGGAGATTTCATATTAAGAACCGTCGCCGGTGAATCCGTTTTAATCACGCGTGGGCAGGACGGAACAATCCGATCCTTTTTTAATATCTGCACGCATCGCGGTACCGTGCTTGTAGAAAACGTCAAAGGCACAGCAAAATCATGCCAGTTTTCTTGCCCTTATCATGCGTGGTCGTTTGACTGTCAGGGCAAACTTCTGGGCGCTCCCGGGATGAAAGAAGTAGATGGATTCCGTGAACAGGACTGGGGCCTAAGGGCCATTGGATGTGAAACATGGGCAGGATTTATTTTTGTGAATCTGGATCGCACACCTGCCTTATTGGCCGACAGTCTGGCCGATATGCCCAGCAAGTTTGTGAACTGGCCGATGGCAGAAATGCAATCAGCGGCGTGCATCGAATATGACGTCAAGGCGAACTGGAAGCTGATTATCCAGAATTACAGCGAATGCCTGCACTGCCCAAGTGTGCATCCGGCACTGGCCCGATTATCGCCACCCACGAGCGGCGAAAACGACCCGCCCAACTCGTGTTATCTGGGCGGCAGAATGTCCCTCAATGACGGCGTAACCAGCATGACTGTGAGTGGTTCCACCGAACGACCACTGATTGCAACGCTTGATGAAACACAATTGCGTCATGTTTATTATTACGCCTTGCTTCCCAACTTATTACTGAGCCTGCATCCAGATTATGTCATGACTCACAGGCTGGAACCTTTGGCACACGACCGAACTCGAATTTTCTGCGAATGGCTGTTTGAAACCAATACCATTTCAAAACCAGATTTCCAAACCGAAGATGCCGTTGCATTCTGGGACATGACCAATAAACAAGACTGGCATGTGAGTGAACTCACACAGAAAGGCCTCTCTTCCCGTGGATATCGCCCCGGGCCTTATTCCAATCGGGAACAGTTGCTTTATGATCTTGACCAGATCCTGATACCCAAGGACTAATCCATAACCTGCTTCAAAACATCAAGCATCTTTACCCAGACATTTTGTCACGTAAGCACTGCAAAAAAACACTTTAAAATACAATCGGGGCTGAATCCATGCATCAAACACAGACTCAGCCGGCGATTCGAATTTAGCCTGGACAACGGCAGTCGGTCTCATTTGCCCAGAAAACGGACGGCATTTTCCAGAACTTTTAGGGTTTCCGGCTGCTTGAAAACCGGGTAAGTTTCATGCCCAGGGCGGAAATAAAAGACTTGTCCTTTACCAATCGTCCACAGGCATCCGCTGCGAAAGAATTCGCCTTTATCCCATTTCTCCTCAAATATCACCGCATCAGGCTTCGGCACATGAAATGGCTCGCTATACATTTCCGTTTGCGGCACATCCCATTTGATTGGAAGACCTTTGGCAATCGGGTGATCAGGCAGAAGAGTGGTCACGTGGCTGGGGGCCGCGTCGGCTCTCCAGGACGGGAACACACAAATCGGTGGATAAAGCACCCAGACACCATCTTTTAACTCCACGCGAGGTGTCAGCGGCGAATCAATTTTTACCGAACCACGCTTTAATGGGGCACTGAAGTTGTATTTGCCGGCCACACGATCCGCTTCCGGAATTTGCTTCAAAGCATCCTGTTTGGAACGCTCTTGCATGAGGGTCATGAACGGGCGAGCATAATGCGCTGAATGGAGTGAGATCAATTGCATCTTGCCAGCCAGAACACGATCCACCACAGCTTTCAAGTGATCCGCTGTCACAGCATCGTGCTTGATATGGCCCCACCAGATCAGGACATCGGTTTGATCGAGAGTCGCGGAATCGAGGCCCTGTTCCGTCGAGTTTAAATTCACGGACTTGACTTGCAGACCCGGTAGCGATTTCAAATGTGTTGCAATTGCATCGCCCAGAAAGCCTCCATCGTAGGCTTTCTTCTGTTCCGGCTGCTGCTCATCCCAAACCAGAACATGGACAGTATCTTTGGCATGTACCGTGAAAGGTGCTGCAATCAGCAGGCCTAAAACAGTCGTCAAAGCTCTGAAAAATCTGGTTGTATTCAATCTTCTATCCCTTACAAAAATCTAGGTACGGGTGTATTCTGTTCAATCACTCGAAATGAGGTTCAGTCCTGGTTTGGAGACCAGTCAAATCGTCTGCATTGCCGGAAGAATGTCAGAGGATTTTCAAATACAACCTTCTGAATATCCGAATCACTGTGGCCGCGTTTTTTCATCTCAAAAATGAATTCAGGCACAGCCAGTGGATCGGAATGGCCCCAATCGCCTGCCGAATTCACCATGATACGATCCGTCCCGTATTTTTCGACCATGTCGGCGGCACGCTGGGGAGTGCATTTGGTGATCGGATAAAGTGTCATCCCCACCCAGTGACCGGCGTCCAGAGCAAGTCCGATGGTGTGCTCTTCAACGTGGTCTATACAAACGCGATGCGGCGAAATTCGGCGATCGCCTTTGATCATATCCAGAATCATGCGTGAGCCTTGATATTTGTCCGCCAGGTGAGGCGTGTGGATCAAGATCAGCTCGTCGGTTTTGGCAGCCAGTTCCAGATGCTCCAAAAAGACTGTGGATTCATTTTTGGTGTTCTTGTTCAGGCCAATTTCACCAATCCCAAGCACAGTCGAACTTTCGAGAAATTCAGGGATCATGGCGATCACCTCACGCGAAAGCTCAATATTTTCCGCCTCTTTGGCATTAATGCAAAGCCATGTGTAATGAGCAATTCCATAGCTTCGCGAACGCTTGCCTTCGAAGTCGGTCAACTGACGGAAATAATCGCGAAATCCTTCCACCCCAGAGCGATCAAAACCAGCCCAGAAAGCGGGCTCGCTGACCAAAGCGCAGCCAGCCAGGGCCATGCGTTTGTAGTCGTCGGTGGTACGGGAAACCATGTGGATGTGGGGATCGATGTAACGTGCCATGATTCTGCTCTTTTTTTGGTGATTTTAGGGGCGAAGGGTTGAGGGTCCGAATTCTTCGATTTAAAACCGCCGCTTCAGACCAAAATTCTCTTGCCAGTCAGGGTCGTATGCCAGTGAAAAAATGCGTTGAACGGATTCGGCGCGAGGGCGGTCGGATGCGGAAAGGGCGGCGATGCCTTCGCGAATTTGGGCGAGTCGTGGGTCAGGTTTTTGATCAGCTTCTTCGATAGCCGTATCATAGCGATCAAGCATGGCCGCAAGATCGAGAATTCGCTGACGAATTTCGAGGAAGTCGGCCTGCAAAACGTCTGACTTTGTTCGTTCCCGCATCATTCGCGCACCTTTTCAGCCTGTTACTTTTGAGGATGTGTCTCGATTAGGACTTATTATGAACGAAACACGGGCGATCGGCCAGAGAAGTCCAATTTCCTCGTATCCGTTTATCCGTTTCTGCTCGTGCGTGATGGCTTATGAAATATCCATTTCAGGCCTCTTCACTCTCTTCATTTTCTCTCTCATGACCTGTTCGCAACCCGGAATATCATCTGGTCTGCCTAGCAGAATCAAGCTATCACCGGGCGTAAACCGGTGATCAAGTGGAGGAGGGAAGCTGACCCTGCCCGTCGGGAGCCGAATCCCGACCACAACGGCTTTTATGCCTAGTATGGCGGTTTGAAGCGATTGGAAGTCTGCCCCGAGAACTTCAGGGATCCCAGCCAGACTGAGTTCATGAAGCTCCACCTGCATCTCTCCAAACCCGGCATTGATGGCTTCGCTCAGCTCGACAACCAAAGGGTTCACCACCAGCGCAGAGACTCTCCAGGAGCCCATCGTGGAAGGCGACACCACATGATTCGCACCAGCCTGGTACATTTTGCGTAACGAACTGTGCTGATCGGCTTTAGAGATAATCCGGACCGTTGGATTGAGTTGCCGTGCAGAGAGGGTGACGAACACGTTATCCACATCATTATTCAACAGGCAAAGCACGGACTTGGCACGCTCAATACCGGCTGCCAACAGAGTGGCTTCGTTGATCCCATCGCCTGCCACATAGATGATCCCGGCTTGATCAAGCTGGTTGATGACATCAGGATGATTCTCGATCACAACAATTTCGACCTTCGCGTGTTGAAGCCGCTGGACCGTCTGTTGTCCCATTCGGCCATAACCGACGATCACGACATGATCAACCAGCCTGGCGATTTTTTCTTCCAATGTCTTTCTCCCTAGTTCTTTACGCAAGCTGCGGCTGATCAGGATCTCTGCAATGGCCGAAACCACCAAAGCGTTGCCCACCAACCCTGTGAGCAGAATGGTACCAGTGATGAGCCTCAAAACGCCCGTACTGACAGGTTTGACTTCGCCATAACCGACCGTTGTTACGGAAATGACCACCATGTAGACGGAGTCGGAAAAACTCCATCCGCACGCCATATAACCAAGACTTCCAAAAACAAGTGTCAGTAGGACAAGCCCAACACCCCAAAGCATGCGCTGAAATTCAACAGCCAAGCCTGAGTGGTGAAATAAAATTGAATATAACCCGATCAGAAATCGGATCGGGTAAAATCCACGACGTTTGTGAGAAGCATTCAGGTTCGGGTAAAGCGGTTCCGGCATGGTATCGCCCCCTCCTGAACCGACCTGTCAAAACCGATTTTTACAGGACCAAGTGGTTTTGAAATCAGCCGCGGCGAACGCGCAATCTCTGATTAAACGCCACCGCCAGCACCACCACAAGGCCCAGAATCAAGCCTTCAATCTGAGTGCTGTCGATCCCTTTGAACGCAAACGTACGCCAGCCAGGATTGAGCCAGGGCGCATCGGAAATGAGCCTGATCCACGGCAGGCTGACTTCGAATTCGCGAACCACCTGGCCAGTGCCCTTGATGATGATCTGAATCAAGCCGAGGCCCAGAACCGTTCCCCTGATTGACCCGACTCCACCGGCAAGGCTGCATCCACCCACCACGGCGGCCGTGATGGCCCAGAGTTCGTAGCCGACTCCAAGCGTGCTTTGGCCCTGACCGCTTTTGCCTGTGAACATGACACCGCCCAAGGCGGCCAGCATGGCAGAAGTTCCGTAAGCGAATGCCCTTAGGCGACGAATGCGGACTCCGCTGAGCCGGGCTGCCGTTTCGTTCCCACCCATCGCAAAAAGATGCCTGCCGATGACCGTTAAACCAAGTATAGCGCTGAAGATAACCGCCACAATGGCAAACACGACCACCGAATTCTGCCACTCTTTGCCAAGCCAGCGGAAGCTGTTGAACGAGACATTGATCGAGCGGTTTTCAGCTAGAAGCGTGGAAATACTGCGCAGGCCAGCCATGCTTGCCAAAGTGGTAATAAACGGTGGAAGTCCAATTCTGTCTATCACTTGCGCATGAATGATGCCGATTATCAAACCAGCAAGCATGGTCAGCACAATCGCGATAAAAACCGTGATGGCACCGGGCGGATTAGAGGCATCCACAGAAGCACCCGGCAACCAGCTTGTGACCAGTTTTGCAGACAAAACGGAAGCGAATGCTGCGACGGATCCGATCGATAAGTCGATACCACCGCTGATGATGACAACGGCAGCGCCGATGGCCAGCACGCCGTAGAGCGCAATCTGGTGATAGAGTGTTTGCCGGCTGTATCGACTGAAGAAAGCCAGAGAGCTATCCAGATAGGCGATCATTCCAAGCGACAGCAGAATGGCGATAAAAAGGCCTGTTTCAGGGGCCCTCAGAATCGCCTTGCCAGCCTGCATGATTCGACTGCCAGTTGATTTATCGCTTATGCGCGCTGCGTTCATGTGGATTTCAGGCCTTTGGATGCAAGCCAAGCCTTCATTTCTTCAATGCTGATCACATTGTCGCCCTTCACAGGACTTGCTTTGGAAGGAACCACAATCCTAACACCGGTGTCGCGCACCTTGCCATCCGGGAGAACCTCTGCAACAGCCTTATCATCTTTATTAATCAGGGCTTTAAGCAGCTTCACGCCTTGAAATCCCATGTCGTATGGGTTCTGGCAGACAGTCGCATCAATATTCTGCTTTTCGAGGTGCCCGACAGCCAGTTCGTCGAGGTCGAATGTGACCACACTGACCTTCTTGCGAATCTCGGCCGTCCGGCTCACTTCTTCCGCAATCCGAGGTGCGTTATAGCTCCACAAGCCGACCAGTACACCTAGATCACCGTACTTCGAAAGTGCTGTTTGAACATTGACTTGCGCTTTGTTCTTATCGGTCTGGTCTTCAAAGATTTCCACTTGGGTGAACTTTGGACCAGCTCCAGCAAAAAATCCATCACGACGTTCGCGGGCGTTTGCGGCCGCAGCGGTTCCAACGAACACAGCCGTTTTGCCACCAGCTGGACGGATCGCAGCAGCTGCCTTACCAGCGGCTTCACCGGCCTTGACGTTAAATGTGCCGATGTAGGCGCGGCGGGCGTCGATGTTGTTTGGAGCGATATCCGAGTCCACGGTGATCACGACTTTGCCAGCCTCTTTCAGGCGACGAAGGGCATCGGCAATGCCTGGCGATTCGGCTTCGAAAACGGAGACAGCCACACCGGCAACATCCTCCAGGCTCAAGGCATCTTCCAGAAGGCGGATTTGTCCCTGGCTCTGACTCTCATTGCGGCGCATCTCGGCCGTCACGCCCAGCTCGGTGGCGGCATCCTGCATGCCCTTTTCCATGGCGTTCCACCAATCGGCGTTGGAATTCGTCACGAAAATGATCCGCATTTTGCCACCCTTGGCAGGGGTGCTGCTAGCCGCAGATGGGCTGCCGGATGGTGCAGGGGCAGCCTTGTCACCGCCACCTCCGCATCCAGCCAGAGTTATAGCGGAAGTGATCAGACCAAGTGTCGCGATGCCAAAATGTCGTCTTTGCACGGTCGTGGACCCTCACAAATTTAGGGACTTGATGGGGGATTGCCCTTGGGAACTGACGTCCGACTTTTTGAGCGTGTCAGCGGGGCATCAGATTTATGCGGAGTAGTATGCCAAATCATAACGGATGAAACTTGCCATTGCGAGAACCATCCTGACAGGTATTCTGTGGAATCTGACTTGATCTTTATCAGAAACCCACGAAGGATTAGATGACGGCATCAGAATCAAGCGTAAAAAAGGAAGCTGGCACGACGATGATTGAATGGATGGATCGCGTTTACGGGCCTGTAAAAATCAGCAATCCGAAAGTGGAAGCCCTGATCCATACACCGACGATGAAACGGCTGGGCGGTGTGAAGCAGTCGGGGCCATCGGCCTTGGTTTTCCCGTTCAAAACCGTGAGCAGGCTTGAGCACAGCCTTGGCGTTTATATTCTTCTGCAACGACTTGGGGCGGATTTGAAGGAGTGTGTGGCAGGACTGCTGCACGACATTTCCCACACCGCTTTTTCCCATGCGATTGATTTTCTGATCACATCCGAAGAGCAGAATCATCACGAGCACCTGAAAGCGGAATTCCTTCACAGGCCAGACCTTGTGAGCGCCCTTTCGGACCTCGGGTTTACCCCGGCCGACTTTGAAGATGATTCTGTCTATCCGCTGTTGGAGCAACCACTTCCAAGCCTGTGTGCCGACCGGGTCGATTACTTTCTGCGCGATGGAATTGCCTGCGGAGAGATCGGTCAACCGTTCGTAAACACATTCCTCAGGCAGCTTGTCGTAGTGGACAGAAAAATTGCGATGGCAGACCTGGGACTGGCTCGAACTGCGGTCGACCTGTTTGCCCGGATGAATGCCCACTGGTGGGCCAGTGATTCGGAAGCCTTTATCTACAATCGGTTTGCAGACGTTCTCCGCCAAGCCATGGAGTCAGGCGTGATTGGTCATGCCGACCTGTTAACATCTGATGATGAAGTGATTGACCGGATTGAAGCGACGGGCGATCCTGCCTTGAGGCAATCTCTGCAAGCGATTCGCAGCTTCTGCCCGTCGGATCTGGGTGGATTTGTGCCTAACGTCATTCCAAAACACAGGTGGATCGACCCGCCTGTCTGGAATCACGGAAAGGTTCAGCCGTTTTCTGAGTGGAACTAAAAAAAGGGCGGATTAAAGCCGCCCTATATGATTTGATATGTTGATCTTGCAATGCAGATCAGGCCACTTTGGCAGCGATCAGCTTGTCGATTGATTCCAGAGTATCCAGGTGGTCGGCGCTGGCTTCGTGGGCTTCGAGGGTGATTCCAAACTGGTTTTCCAGAAAAACGACCAGTTTGAGGGTGCCAATCGAGTCGAGAATTCCGCCCGTGATCAGGGGTGTATCTGATGTGAGATTCTCGGGATCTTCACCTGGCAGAAAGTTATCCAGCACAAAGGATTTCACGTCGGTCACGATGGTGCTCATGAATCAAGACTCCAGTACGAATTCTTCAGGAAACGGGGAATTGGAAAGAGGCTGTTTGGCGAGCGTTGACGATCACCTTTCGGCCTGAATTTGGCCGAATGTGCGGTTGATAGATCGAAGGCTCCATGTTTGAGCCAATGATTCGACCCTCCATAGACTCCGGCACGGGCAGATTCAGCCATCTAAGAATGGTTGGGGCGATGTCTTGAATCTGGTCTCTGGTGGTCCGGCCAGGATCGAGCCCCTGAGCCTTCATGGACACCACGCCGTCAGCATAATGCGTGCCCGGCTGATTGGGGTCAGTCCGGAACAAGCGGACCTTTTCTTTATGGTTCCAATGAGCGACTGGTTCAAATCCATCGGTCGGAATCGCGATGATGTCTGGCCAGCCTGTGGAAACAGGATCGATACCCCAGCGAGTGGCAACCGGAATCACGTCACTGAAGACCGATTCGCCACTTTCAGGCTCAGCGATCAAGCGAAAGATTTCTGCGACTTCGTGAGTGGCACGTTCAGCTCGACCTTCGTGGCGACGAGCTTTGTCTGTGAGATAAATCAAGCCTGAGTGCTGGCCAAACGGAGCGAAAGCCAGTGACGACGACCAGTCGCATGAATGACGCGAATCCATTGGTCGGGCCTTTGCATAACCTTTCAGGGCAGGGGAGTTGCGATCTGCGATGGTGCGCAGAATGGTTTGTGAGCGGTGGATCATCGAACCGCTCAAACTTTGGCGACGTTGAATCCCATGGATCCGGAGGATTCCATTCACGTTGACAAGGCTTCGACATGGGCCAAAGCCATGGTCGGAGACGATCATTAAAGCCGCGTTCTGCTTGTCAGCCAACTCAGCAAGTCGGCCAACGGCTGTGTCGAGTGAGCGTAAGGTGTCGCGAACCAGTGGGACCCACTCAGGACGTGCCTCAGTGGACGATTGATCGATCTCAAGCTCAGGCCACATATGATGTTGAAGGCCGTCCAGATCTTGAAAATGGACATGAAGCAACGACCATTCCTGCTGATTTCCAGCCCAATCAGCCACATTTACCAGCGCTGCATGATGTAACTGATGGCGAGTGGATACATTGACAGCCTCTTCATGAGACTTGGGCCGTCGATTCCAGAGGCTGTGCTGCGACCATCCAGCAGCAAGATCTTTTGGAATCATCGTTTCCGACTCAACGGCCGACTTTTTCAGAGGCATGTCGGCAGGTGAGATGATTTGAGTTCGATCGGCACTCATCCCATAGCTTAAAGGGGCATGAATACTGATCACCGAATGCCCGGCCTGGCCGAGAATCTGCCAGAGGTGAGGGGCCTGAATTCGGCTGTAATCCGTTTGACTGATATACTTTCCGTTTGATTGAACAAATTCCGGATCATACACACCATGATGCGGAGTGCTTCGGCCCGTCATCATGCTTGCCCATGCCGCCGATGCGTTTGGAGGCTGGCTGGAGCGAAGCGTTCCACGCAGGGAACCTGACCAGATCGAGGCCAGATTTGGGAGATCATTTCGATCGAACCAAGGCTGGAGCATGGCTTCGCAGGCACCGGCGATGCTGATCAACATCAGTCGATTTACGGGCCGAATGGTCATGACTGCAAGCCCCTGTCCCTGGGTGATGCGAGTGTGTTGCACGGATTCATTTAATCAACAGGCCACTGCCATGCCGGCGGGATGATCCATCATCCGTTCAACGCAGTTTCTATCACCATTCCAATCGCTTTTGAGAATTGGTCAAGACCAGAATCGAAGAAAAACCAAGCGCATACACGGGCAGACAATAAACGCATCTCTATTTACAGATATATGTTATATCAGAAAACGCATTTTTGAAAGCCCTCCGATTTGGTCTCAAATCGAGGAACTCCACACTTGACCTCTGCGAGATGATATAATAGGAGAGAATGGAGAGTTGGGCGACAGGGTCAATCTGATTGACTCGAATATCGTGCAGCTTTCAAGAACACCTATGAAAAATCTATCGAATGAGTCTGCATCAGGGGTCCTCCACCATGTCCGTCCGCCATTGCCGACCGATTTCTGGTCAAAACTCCCGAAAACAACTTTTAGCAACATTCGCTTTGGTGACTGGCGGATTTGGTCTGGGCATTTTTGATTCATTGGCCCACGCGACGAACCACGGATTGTTTCGACACAGCGGTCGAGGCCATTCGACGATGGTCGC